>CAYUBC010000614.1:0-2451 GCA_964442885.1 uncultured bacterium
GGGCTCCCTCAATGAGGCCAGGAATGTCGGCAAACACCGTGCCATCCCCGGTTGGCCGCCGCACTACCCCCAGGTTAGGGATCAGGGTGGTGAAGGGATAGTCCGCAATTTTGGGCCGCGCCGCCGATAAGGCCGCAATCAGGGTGGATTTACCGGCATTGGGCAGGCCGATGATCCCGACTTCTGCTAGGAGCTTGAGCTCCAGGCGGAGACGCCGTTCCTCTCCCGGCAACCCCGGCAGAGCGTGCTCTGGAGCCCGGTTGCGGTTGCTGAGAAAGTAGCGATTTCCCAGCCCCCCCTTGCCGCCCTGGGCGACACAGAGAGTCTGGTCAGCGGTAACTAGATCGCCCAGCAGGTCGTCGCTATCGGCGTCGTAGATCATCGTGCCGCAGGGAACTTCCAGCACCAGGTCGGCCCCGGCAGCGCCCGTCATATTCTTGGGGCCGCCCCGCTGGCCATCGTTGGCCTTAAAGCGGTGGGCATAGCGAAAGTCAAGTAATGTCTGGAGACGATCAACGGCCTTGAGGTACACAGACCCCCCAGGGCCACCGTTACCCCCCGATGGCCCCCCGGCGGGGACGTACTTTTCTCGCCGAAAGGCTACGATGCCATCGCCACCCTTGCCCGCGATCACCTCAACCTCGGCTTGATCGATAAATTGCATTACTGGCCGGCACCGTTAGCGGGCCGCGATTGGTTCTGAGACTGCTGCTGAAGCTGAACCATCGCCGTGCGAATTTGCTCGGCCAGGGCGGGATCTTCAGGATAAGCCGCTGTAATCGCGTCAAAGCGGTCGTTGCGGAGACCGTTGGCCTGGACAATTTCGCTAGCCTGGTTGCAGTAGTTGACGATAATTGTCCGGACATTACCGCGTAAATTGCGCGGTAGCTGGTTGAGTCGATTCGTGGCGGTGCAGGTCAGGTCGATGGAATTGATGTCGTAGTTAGTGCCGTTCAGGATCTCTCTAATTTCGTTGTAGGCCTCGGTGCGCGGGCCTTCCATTTCCAAAACCGAGCGCGCATAGCCCATGATCTCTTCCGGAGAAACGTTGAGATCCCTTGCCCAGGCGGCAGTACCCAGGGCGATTTCTCCGGTTAGAGGCAGCGTCAGGTGTAGGGGCACGGCGCTAGCCGCTACGGTGGTGCTGGCTACTATCGCGGCTACCGCCAGTGACCTGGCCCAGGACGATGATACAGACTTAGTTATAGTGGCTTGATAAGGCATAAGTTCTCCCTGTACTGGCGTTATCCAGAGTTGGCTGGTGCTCCGTTGTGGTGTCATTTATAGGTGATTTGTCATTTATTATCGGGTGTTCTTGAGCGGATGATCAGGTCAGGATTAGAGTTTATCGTCAGCCTTTGAATGATTGTGAAGGTTTTAGGTTCCCCTAGGGGTAAATCTAGTTAACGAGCCGAAATATCCGGCACAATTCAATCACCTTAGTTTGTAAGGTGGCTTGCTCATCTCGACCAAGCTTTAATTCAGCCTCTAATTCTAGTAGCAAAGGCAAGCTCCGCTGCAGTTGCTCCAGGGTAATTGTGCGAATCTCCTGGCGCAGAAAATAAATCCGCTTGGGGTTGGCGATTTCCGCCGCCGCTGCAATTTCAGCCTCGTTCCGCACGCCTTCGGCCTCCATCACCTTGAGCCAGAGCCAGAGCCGAAACTGACTGACCAGAGTAGCCACTATGCGCAGAGCTGGCTCGTTTCGATGCAGCAGGTCTGCGGCTAGACTTAGCGCACCACCTACCTGCCCCAGTTTGATGGCCGCCGCCAGTTGCAGGCTGGTCTGGGTAGAGACTGTTACCAGCGCCGCCGCCACATCTGCAGGAATGGGACGCTGGGGATCATTCCAATATACGGCCAGTTTGTCTAGCTCCTGGTGCAGTTGGCGGGTGTCATTACCTACGGCATCGACAAGTAGCTCGATGGTTTGAGGAGCTAGGGCCATGGCCTTGGCCTGGGCTACCGCCTCAACCCGCCGCTGTAGCAGCTCAGTTTTCCAGGGTGGAATGCTTGAAAACTCTTGGATTTCACCGTATTTCTTAAATAATTTATAGAACTTAGACCGACCATCGGGCTTGCTGGTGCTGGTCAGTAGCAAAACCGTAGTGTCGGGCAAGTTCGGTAGGGTGCGTTCTAGCTCTGCCAGTACGGGTTCTGGGCAACGCTGACCAAGGGGCGTATCCTGGAGCCATACCAGCCGCTGGCTGGGGCCAAAGGGCGGGGTCATCGCCTGGTTGAGGGCCTGAACCGGGCCATTGACTGCGCTGGGCGGAATTACATCGTAGTTAAAGCTGACCCAGTCAGCCGCCAGGGTGTTTTGCCGCAGGTTCTGCACAGCGGTTTGGAGTTGGAAGTCGTCGTCTCCCCAGAGGAAGTAGGCGGGCATGGTGGAAGGGTGGTGGGGTGGTGGGGCGGTGGGGTAGTGGGGCAACTAAAGGTGTGCGATGA
>CAYUBC010000615.1:0-2447 GCA_964442885.1 uncultured bacterium
GTACCACCGTAGCCGGTGCGGCCCAGGCCCACTGGTATAGAGCTTTCCATCGTTGCTTTCCATAAACCACCTAAACCAAATCAACCACACAATCCAAATTTGTTTACAAGGCTACCGCTATGTTTACCGGATTAATTCAAACCATAGGCCGACTCTCTCACAGTAGCCAAGGCCAACTGCAAATTCATTACCCTGCCGATGCCCATCCCCTGCTACGCGAGGTTGAACTGGGCGACAGCATTGCCGTTAACGGTATCTGCCTGACCGTAGAAAAAATTCTGCCCCAGGGGTTTGTGGCGGCGGTTTCCCCTGAAACCTTAGACCGCACCACCCTGGGCCAGCTTCCAGAGGGGAGTTGGGTGAACCTGGAGTCGTCGCTACGGGTGGGCGGCAAAGTCGGCGGCCACTTTGTCACTGGCCACATAGATGGGCGTGGCAGCCTGGAATCTGCCACAGAAACCGACAATGCCTGGCTACTGCGCTTTACCGTGCCAGACCAGCATGTAGCTCGCTACATCGTCCCCAAGGGCAGCATTGCGGTTAATGGCATTAGCCTCACCGTGGCCCATTGCAGCCCCAATGGTGACTGGTTTTCGGTCGCGGTGATCCCAGTGACCTACCAGGAGACTACCCTGCAGTACTTGCAACCAGGGCAGTGGGTGAACCTGGAAGGCGACGTACTCGGTAAATACGTCGAAAAATTTCTACAAGGGCGAGGTGGAAGCCAACCCCTCTCTGCCCTTGAGGACAGTCTTTCCCTGGAATTTTTGGCGGAACACGGGTATTAATGGCCGCGTTAGTCAATCTACCGTTTAACCCCTGCGCCGTCTGCTCTGCTGGTCTAGTAGGGCTTGGCTCAGGTTTGCCCACCACCCCAGCATAGTCCCCACACAGATGCCCTCTCTGAGACTTTGGTGAGCCAACCTGGTCACAGCTCATCGGAATTGTTATAATTCTTAACAAACCGTTATAACAATCCGTTACAACTAGGAGGCGCTATGGCAACGAACCTATCTAATCGGTCCCAATCTGAACCGTCTATCTGGGGCTTTACCCGCGACGCTGAAAACTTGAATGGTCGCCTGGCTATGTTAGGGTTCGGTCTGGCCATAGTCATTGAAATGCTAAGCGGCCAGGGCGTGCTGCACTTTTTAAGACTGGTATAGGTCGCCAAGGGAGAAGGTTAGGGCCTGACCTGAGCGAAATACCCTCGTTTAGTAGGTCGGGATTCCCCTTCTGGCCTGTGTCATTACCCCAGAACACTAGCCAGCAGAGCCTTTTGGGCGTGCATGCGGTTCTCTGCCTGATCCCACACTCGCGATGCTGGGCCTTCAATCACATCGTGGGTAATTTCTTCCCCCCGGTGAGCCGGTAAGCAGTGCAGGACTATGGCCTCTGGGCTGGCTTGCCCCAGCAAGGCTCCATTCACCTGGTAGGGCTGGAAAACCGGTAGTCGCTGATCAGCGAGGGATTCCTGACCCATGCTGGCCCAAACATCGGTATAGAGAACTTGAGCATCTTTGACGGCAAGCTCTGGATCTTGGGTAATGACAACGTTGCCGTTGTGCTGCATAAGCTCATGGGTTTTGGCCACAATTCCGGGGTCGGGGGCATAGCCGCCAGGAGAAGCAATGTGGACGTTCATCCCGGCCAGGGCACACCCCAGCAGCAGAGAATGAGCCACGTTGTTGCCATCTCCCAGGTACGCCAGGGTTAGCCCCTTGAGGAAGCCAAATTCCTCCTGGATGGTGAGCAGGTCGGCCAAAATCTGACAGGGATGTTCCAGGTCGGTCAGCGCATTAATCACCGGCATGGTGGCGTAGTCAGCAAATTCCTGAATTTCAGCCTGGTCGAAGGTGCGAATGGCTACCACATCCAGGTAGCGATCCAGCACTCGCGCCGTGTCGCTGGTCGGCTCGCCTCGGCTCACCTGGGTAACGCCAGAATGGAGGTCAAGCACCTGCCCGCCTAACTGAAACATTGCCACCGAGAAGCTGACGCGGGTGCGGGTTGAGGCTTTGCGAAACAGCAGGCCCAACACCTTTTGGGGAAATTGGGGATGGCTTTTCCCGGTCTTGAGGTCAGCCGCAAAGGTTAACAGGTCGTGTAGCTCGTCGGCACTTAGATCGCTGAGGCTGAGCAGGTCTCGTCCACTTAACGATGACATGGGGCGTTATCACTTCCAGGGTGAAAATAAGACATTAGCAGATTATGGGGAAGCAGCTAAGGGTTTTGTATAGCGGCGGGCGGATTGTTGGCCCCAGCTATGTAACTGCGAGTATGTAACTACGAGCGGCAGGTGGCGATTGTGGCTGCCGAAATCGCCGCTGCCCAGCAGGAGGTGGCCCTGGCTCAGGAACGCTTTGAGCAAGACCAACGGCTGGCCGGGGCGGGGGCGATCGTCCGCTAGCAGTTTTTAGAATCGGAGTCGAACCTGGCGGCGGCCC
>CAYUBC010000616.1:0-2438 GCA_964442885.1 uncultured bacterium
TCTCAAATATGCCTTTTCAAAACTGCTGATTAACTTTACCTGGTGGATCAACCGCAAGGACGAGGGCGGCAATAACCTATTTCAAGGCGGATTTCTGGGTCTGGATAACATCGGTGTGTTTGACCGCAGCTCTGAACTGCCCACCGGCGGCTACCTGGAGCAGGCCGACGGCACCGCCTGGATGGTGTTTTTCAGCCAGCAGATGTTCCAAATTGCCCTTGAGCTGGCCCTGCACGACCCTCTCTACGAAGACTTTGCGATTAAATTCTTCCAGCACACCCTGTGGATTGCTGGCGCGATGGACCGCATTGGTGACTACAACGATGAGCTGTGGGACGAAGAAGACGGCTTCTTTTATGACGTGCTGCGCATGCCCGATGGCCAGTCTACCCGGCTGCAGGTGCGATCTCTGGTGGGGCTGCTATCCCTCATGGCGGTGGCGGTCTTCCCGGCAGATTGTTTCGATAAACTACCGCGCTTTCGGGGGGAGGCTACCACCTTCTTGCAAAAACACCCAGAATTAACCCACAACATTCACTTGGCCGACCAGCCTGGGGTGGAGGGGCGGTTTATGCTGGCCATTCTCAACGAAGACAAACTGCGCCGAGTGCTGTCGCGCATGCTGGATGAGACCGAATTCCTGAGCGACTACGGCATTCGCTCACTGTCGCGCTACCATCTGGAGCATCCCTACACCTTCAGCCATGCGGGCCATGAGTACAAGGTAGGCTACGTGCCGGGCGACTCTACTTCGGGCATGTTTGGCGGTAACTCTAACTGGCGCGGCCCCATTTGGATGCCCGTTAACCTGCTGCTGGTGCGGGCCTTGACGTATCTGTACAGCTACTACGGGGATGAGTTCACGGTGGAATATCCTACGGGCTCCGGCGACTACAAAACCCTCTACGATGTGGCCCAGTGTATCAGCGAGCGGTTGGTTAGTATTTTCCTCAAGGATGAGTCAGGGCGTCGCCCGGTCTACGGCGGCACCGAAAAGTTCCAGACCGACCCTCACTGGCAGGATTTGATTCTGTTTTATGAATACTTCCACGGCGACAATGGTTCTGGCATTGGGGCCAGTCACCAAACCGGCTGGACTGGTTGTGTCGCTCGGCTGATTCAGGCGCTGGGCTACTTTACGCCAGAGATTGTGCTAAGAAGCACTACCCCAACCGGGTTGACTAAGTACAAGCGGGGGGTTGTAAGTTAGGGAACAGAGATTGGGAATTGGGGGTCAGAGGCTACGGCCTGATCCCCAGTCCCTGATACCGCCGCGAAATCTATGCAGAATTTAAAGGGCGGGGGGATTGTGCCCAGAAGGGCTTAGGAGTATCGTAAAGGGCGATATTACTGACCCTCTTTAATAATCTTGCCTTAGCCCTAACCTGTAATGAAAATACTGCTTTTAGAGGATGATCAGCCGACCAGCCAGTTTTTAGCCAATACCCTCTCTAGTCATCACTATGCGGTGGACGTCATTGCCGATGGCGCTGCGGGGTTAGATATGGCTAGTCGCTGGCATTACGACCTGCTGATTTTAGATTGGGTATTGCCTAACCTGGACGGGCTGGAGGTGTGCCGTCGGTTACGGGCTCAGGGCAGCCGCACCCCCATTTTGATGCTGACGGTCAGGGATGCCAATGACGACATCGTAGCCGGGTTGGATGCCGGAGCCGATGACTACTTGCCTAAATCCAGTGAGGCCTCGCAACTGCTGGCCCGGGTGCGTGCCCTATTGCGCCGTAGCACCAGCACCAGCAAGCCAGTCTTGCAGTGGGGGGAGTTGCGCCTTGACCCAGCCCTGGCCCAGGTAACTTACCGGCACAACGTGATTCCCTGCCGCCCTAAGGAATACGAGCTGCTGGAGCTATTTCTCCGCAATCCGCAGCGGTTGCTAACCCGTAGCGCCATTATCGACTGCCTCTGGCCCCTGGACGACACACCGGTTGAAGGGTCGGTTACCAACCTGATTAAAGATTTACGGCAGCGGTTGAAGTCGGCGGGTTTACCCACCAGCCCCATTGAGACCGTCTACGGGCTGGGCTATCGGCTTAAGGTGCTCGGTGGTGCGGCGGAAAGTCCTGAGTCGGAGTTGGATGCAGCCATCCCAGCCCGGACGACAGAAGCAGCCATCCCAACCTCGTTGAAGACCATCCTGGAGCAGGCTACGCAGCGGTTTCAGGCATCGTTAGCGCAGCGGCTAGCGGTTCTAGATGAGGCCGTGCAATTGCTGCAACAGGGCACGTTGACCCAACCCCAGCGCCATGGAGCCTGGGTTGAAGCTCACAAACTAGCGGGTGGGTTGGGTCTATTTGGCTATCACCAGGCAGAGACAGCCGCAGAAGCCATTGAGGCATTGCTGAAAGCCCAGCCTGGTTCAGACCAGCAACTGAGCCAAAACCTGAACCAGCGCGTGACTGAGCTAAAGCAAGCCCTGA
>CAYUBC010000617.1:0-2434 GCA_964442885.1 uncultured bacterium
CCGTGTCTGCGGGGGCAGTGTTACCGGGTTCGGTACCCGTCTCATCCAGGGGCTGAGTGTTTGGTGCTAGGGCCAAGTCCTCCGCCGAAGGTTCGTCAGTAGGCCTAGCATTGCCGCTGGTTGTGGTGGATGGGGTAGAGGCAGCATTGTCGGTCGGGCTGGGGCGATCGGTAGTTTCTGGCCGATTGCTGACGGGAGGTGTCTGGGTAGCTCCAGGAGTACGCGGCGCGGTAGGGATGACAATACGCCGCCCCAGGGAGGAGGGAAATGGACTGATGCTGAGCGGGGATGACCCAAAGGGCGGCTTTGAGGTTGGCACATCCGGTAGCGTACTGAGACCGGCCCCAGGGTTGAACGGCAAACTGCTGGGGCTATCGCCAGAGGGGGGAAATAGCTCAAAAATGTTGCCGTTATCCCCAGGTAAAAGCGAATAGGCAGAGCTGGAAAAGTCTGGCAGGCGGCTTTGTTCTTCAGGGGTTAGCTCAATCAGGGGCACCCGGCGGGCGGTTTGGTCTAGCCCGTCGCCACCGGTTGCTACCCCCTGCAAGCTGGAAAAGGACGGCCCTGCTGCAAACAGCACGCCATGAAACCCCAAGGACAAAATCGCGGCAATCCACTGGGGTTGACGCAGCGTAGCGGGTAGGCTGCGTATCCAGGCGTTGTTAAGCTTGAGGTTTGTAACCGACTTCATACCTTACCGTCCCACTGCATTGCATGCGTTCCTAATGCTCGTTTTTGGAGTGACCGCGTCCCCAAGGCATTAGTTCCTGCCCTAGCCTAGCGAATTTGGGCCAGAACGTATAACCATCAGTGAGAAATAGGGCAGTGTCAGGTCAGGATGTTGGCTGAGGTCGCTGTAGAGCTCTTGATTGGGCTGGCTGGCCCGCACCACTACCCAGCTCTGGCTTAGCAGTCCCTTAGCCTGCAACAGTTCCCACACCTGGCGATATACCGAACTGACCTTCAGCAACACCACCACCTCGGCCCAGGCCAGGGTTTGCTCTAGCTCAGCCAAGCTGTAAATTGCGGGTAAGACGGCTAGTTTCTCCCCCTGCACGGTGAGCGGAATCCCCAGGGCACTGACCGCCGCCATGGGCGAGCAAACCCCCGGTATGCGGTGGATAGAAACCTCGGGGTGGGCGGCCCCTAGCGCCTGGGCCAGGTAGGTGAAGGTGCCGTAGAAGCTCAAATCTCCCTCGCAGGCAAACACCACATTTTGCCCCAGCCTCAACTTTGCCCAAACCTGCTCAGCCGCCTGCTGCCAGGCCTGCTGGAGCTGGTTTGGATCAAACACAAAGGGAAAATCCAGCGGTAGCTGTTGCTGATGCGGTTGAATGTGCTGAGCAATGATCGATTGGGCTAGCCCTGGCCGTCCGTCACGGCCTTTGGGGTAGGCAATCACATCCGCCTGAGTGAGGGCCTGGAGTGCTTTGATGGTGATTAAATCGGGGTCGCCAGGGCCAACGCCAATACCAGTTAGCGTGCCGAGGTGTAAGTGCTCACCACTTACCACGGCCTGCTTATCCCTCGGCAATCAAAGCTGCCTACTACTAGTGCAGCGTCAAGGCTCAAAATTAGGGTTCGCGTAAGTTGGGTGAAACGTAGTGAAACACAACAGCAGCGAACTTTATTGAGTTCCGCTAGTGCTTCACCCAACCTGCAAATTAAGGCTTGACAGACCATTAGCTGATTGTTCATCCAACGTTGAAAGGTTAAGTAACCTTTTACTTCCCACGGCTCACTCTGTGGGAGCATCATAGCCGAAGTGGTTGGAGAGCTCAACTATATGAATTAGTCCTGGGAAATCTTAGGCTTGGAGTAACTGTGGAGGTTGGCATTGCCCAAGAAAATCCGAGAACTGAAAGCCATGCTTAAAAAAGCTGGCTTCTATGAAAAGTCAGGCAAGGGAAGTCATACCAAATGGTTGCATCCACAATACCCAGGTCGAGTGACCTTATCAGGTAAGGATGGTAGCGACGCCAAGCCTTACCAAGAGAGGGAAGTAAGGGAAGCAATTAGAATAGTGATGCAGCGAGGGGAATAAGCATAGTGAGTACTCTTCGTTATGAAATGGTGATCGTTTGGTCGGAGGAAGACGAGTGTTATCTGGTGCATCTGCCTGACTTTCCCGAACAGACCTATCGAACCCACGGCAATAGCTATGAAGAAGCGGCCAAAAATGGTCAAGAGGTTTTGCAGCTTTTGTTAGAGGAAGATGGGTTGCCCTTGCCCAAATCTGCTGCTGCTTGAAACCCAAGGGTGGACAAAACCCACCCTCGCAAGTCCTCATTTGCGCGAGTTGGTGCTAAGAAACCGCGATTTGCAAGGACGGTTCTACGGCACTGGCCAACTTGCGCAGCATGGTGGCTGTGGTGTCAAAGTCAACGCAGGCATCCGTAATGCTCTGGCCGTACTCTAGTTCCCGCAGATTTTG
>CAYUBC010000618.1:0-2431 GCA_964442885.1 uncultured bacterium
TGAACCAGTTGTTGACCGAGATGGATGGCTTTGAGGGCAACACCGGCATCATCATCATCGCGGCTACTAACCGGGTGGATGTTCTAGATTCCGCCCTGCTGCGTCCTGGCCGCTTTGACCGGCAGGTAACCGTTGACCCACCCGATATCAAGGGACGTCTGGAGATTTTGGAAGTTCACGCCCGCAACAAAAAACTCGCCGAAGATATTTCTCTGGACGCTATTGCCCGCCGTACCCCTGGCTTTACTGGGGCTGACCTGGCTAACCTGCTAAACGAAGCGGCTATTCTTACCGCTCGCCGCCGCAAGGAAGCAATCACGATGCTTGAGGTTGACGACGCCGTGGATCGGGTTATTGCCGGCATGGAGGGCACCCCTCTCGTCGATAGCAAGAGCAAGCGCCTGATTGCTTATCACGAAGTGGGGCATGCCATTGTGGGCACTCTCGTGAAAGACCATGACCCGGTGCAAAAGGTTACCCTCATCCCCCGTGGCCAGGCTCAGGGCTTGACCTGGTTTACCCCCAGCGAAGAGCAAATGTTGATTTCTCGGGCTCAGCTTCTGGCCCGCATCACCGGTGCCCTGGGTGGTAGAGCTGCTGAGGAAGTTATTTTTGGCGATGCCGAGGTGACCACTGGAGCCGGTAACGATCTTCAGCAGGTCACAAGCATGGCTCGTCAGATGGTGACTCGCTTCGGCATGTCTGACCTGGGGCCATTGTCCCTGGAAAGCTCTCAAGGGGAGGTGTTCCTGGGGCGTGACTGGCTCTCCCGCTCAGAATACTCCGAGGAAATTGCCTCTCGCATCGATGGACAGGTGCGAACCATCGTCGATCACTGCTATGACAACGCCAAACGCATCATGCAAGACAACCGAGCCCTGATTGACCGCCTGGTAGACCTACTCGTAGAAAAGGAAACCATTGATGGCGATGAGTTCCGTCAAATCGTCTCTGAGTATACGGTAGTTCCTGAGAAGCAGCAGTTTGTGCCTCAGCTCTAGAGCCAGCTTGTCTTCTAATCGTGTTAGGCCCGTCCATTTGGACGGGCTTTTTAGTTTAGAAATGTCATTCAATACCAGAACTTTGCATGCCTCGTCCCACGCTCTACGTTTCCATTACTAACCACGGCTTCGGTCATACCACCCGCTCTGCTGCGGTTGCGGCTACTGTCAAAGCCATGGCCCCTGAGGTGGATTTGATCATGGCCACAACCGCCCCCCAGTGGCTCCTGGATGAATACATTTCAATGGAATACGACTATCGTCCGTTTGCTCTAGATATTGGCGTCATCCAAGCCGATAGCCTCACTATGGATTTGCCCACTACCCTGGTTAAGCTCCAGCATATTCAGGCTAGCGCCACCCAGACGATTGCCGCAGAGGCCACGTTTTTGCAAGAACGCGGGGTAAGCTTAGTGCTGGCTGATATTCCCCCCCTGGCAACGGCCATTGCCCACGCTGCCGATGTGCCCTGCTGGATGGCCAGCAACTTTGGTTGGGATTTTATCTATCGTGCCCTTGGCCACGAATTCATAGCCCTGGCCGATTGGATTGGCGAGTGTTTTGGAGCCTGTGATCGACTCTTCCGCCTGCCGTTTCACGAAGCCATGTCCGCCTTTCCCACCGTTGAAGATGTTGGTTTGACCGGTGGCACCCCTCGCTATACCTGCCAAGAATTACGTGATCGCTGGCATTTGCACAGTCCTCCAGAACGCACTATCCTCCTTACCTTTGGCGGATTGGGGCTGCAGGCCATTCCCTATCACCATCTGGCAGAATTTCCCGACTGGCAGTTTCTTACCTTTGATGACGCGCCCGATTTACCCAACCTGTTCCAAGTACCGCGTCAGGGCCTGCGTCCAGTAGACGTAATGCCCCTTTGCAGTCGAGTGGTATCAAAACCTGGCTACAGCACCTTCTCCGAAGCCTGCCGCCTCGATATTCCAATCATCACCATTACCCGTGATGACTTTGCTGAAGGCCCTGTGTTAGTTGATGGCCTGCAAAACCATAGCTGGCACCGGGTCTTAACTCCAAACGAATTCTTTCAGGGTAACTGGAACTTTCTACGAGAACCCCTTCACCCCCCCCGGTTAGCGCAAACCCTGCCTAAGGGCGGCAATGAACAAATTGCTAAAGCCATCATAGAACACATGTTCTAGTAAAGGCTTAGGCAGAGTTGCCCCGCCAGAATCACCCATAGCGTGCACAGCCCGCTGAACCTGCCGTTAGGCATTGACCTTAGCCCCAGTACAGGGCTGTCGAAGAGAACCTAGGCAAACCCATTAAAGCTAACTAGCCTCAAGCCAGCATTAAAGCCCGCAGATACCTTGCCGATTCAGGGATACAACCGACCCCAAAAAAACTTCCCAAAACAGTTGACACCCAGGCTTAATCTAGCTATATTGATAAAGCGCCTGAGGGAAACGCTT
>CAYUBC010000619.1:0-2423 GCA_964442885.1 uncultured bacterium
TGAGACTCAAAAAAGTTTTCTGCACCACTAAGGGCAGATAATACTGGTAGTATGGGTAGCGTCATTAACACAGTGGGCTCTTCTGGGTATCTGGTGATAAGCCAAGCTTATGTCAGGCCTGGCAAGGATTTCAGCCCTTTTAGCGATAGCAAACTGTATCTTACTATACGGTCTCAACCACAAACCCAGAAGAGCCACACAGTGAGGTCAGTGACATCTCCTTTGTTAAGCAGTCTTGAAGGCATCTATGGTCCGGCCAGCATCAATTTTGGCGTAGGTCGATATTTTGGTGACCCTTCGGAATTCGGCGTCACTCAACTCAGTGCCTACGATGTTTTACAGCCCATCACAGATAACAATACATTAGTAGAGGCTGCCATTAACAATTGGATTGCCTCTGGTGGGGGCGATTTGCCTGAGGCTAACCTGTATGCCCTGCAGCAAGCGGCTACAAGCAGTGAGCCTACTCCCCGTGGAGGGCTGAGCAGCGGAGAAAGTACTGGTTGGCGAAATGGCGCTAAGAAAGTCATCGCCTGGTTTGGTGATGCGTCAGGCCATCAGGATTCGGTGGATCTCAATGAAACTATCGACGCACTCCAGAAAGTGGGAGTTAATGTTGTTGCTTTCAATAGTGGTAGTGCTGGATCCGGGATTGATTTGAACTTTCCGGATGGTAGAGTCGCTGGCAACCAAGCGTCTGCTATAGTCGCGGCAACGGGAGGGAAATTAAATAATAGCTTTACATCCCTTACTTCTGCTCAAGTACAGGCGGCTATTGTTGATGCCATTGGCGACGTTGCCTCCACCATTGACCTTGATTTCCTGGTTGATCCGATCCCTGCTGGGGTTAATGTTGCTTGGACTTGTACAGATCCTGCAGGCTGCAACGATGTTCCGGGCGGTGCAACCCGCTCCTTCGCAGTTTCCTTTACAGGAACAGCGCTTGGTACCTATGCGTTTGAAACTGGTTTTGTGGGCATTTCTGCTCGTGAGACCGACAGAATTACAGTAACTGGTGATGAAGTGCCTATCCCTACTCCAGCTTTACTTCCTGGCCTGATTGGCATGGGAGTGGCAGCGCTGCGCAAGCGCAACCAGGAGGAAGGCGATTCGGCTGAGGCTTAGGTCGCAGTCAGATAGATTAACCTGTCTGGTTGAGTCGTTAATTGGCTCACTGTTACCACGGAAAACGTGGTAACAGTGAGCTTTTTGGCAACACGCGCTAGGATTCAGGTAAATTCTCCGGGTCAACGCCCAGAGACCGCACATACTCCGCCAACCGTTCGGCCCTCTGCCGTTCTTGTTCAGCCTGCTGTCGAGCTTCCTGGAGCTGACTTTGTAGTTCGCGCAGCTCGGCCTCGATCATGGGGTAGGCATTGCCTTGGGCATCATACCAGAGCAGCACCTCTTGCTCGATGCCCCCGATCTCTTGCCGCCCCCGGCCAATTCCTAGGCCCACTTCTGGCATCCAGTAGGGCTCGCCAATCTGCAGGCGATAGGTCTGCCCCTCTAGCCTATACACTTCAAAGGGCTGGTGGCGATCTCGTTGCCAAAACTCCGGGTTGTAAATCACGTAGTAGAGAACGCCTAAGCGGGCATAGAGTTCCAGTTTGTCGTCATACTCATTATTGGACTGGTGGGAGACCATCTCCAACACCAAGATCGGCACCCTATTATTTTCTTCCCAGGTGGCATAGCTTCTACGAGACTTGCTCCCTTTCCTCCGCTCAACCCCCAAACTCAAAAAGGCATCCGGTACCACCGGCACCCTTGGGTTCACCCCCGTGGTGTGATACACGGCCATATCAACCCCAAAGTACCAATCCATACGCTCTGCCCACAGTAACGTCAGGGCAAACAACAGCAAGTTAGGGAGTAAATTCTGATCTTCATTATCCACAGGAATATCGTCGGAGCAGGGTAGCTCCTCGGTGCTCGGTAAAATCACTTTGAGGGGTTGAGAAACCATCACACCGGACTAGCTCTCGATAAATTTCTATTGTAAACCATACCTGGGAGTAGCTCAGAGGGTCTAAATAGCTCACCGCCGGTAGTCTAAATCTCCAGCCGTCCTTTGAGCACTTCGTAGAGTACTCGCGAAAGCTCTCGCCGCTGGAGGTTTTGGCGATCTCTGGGGGTGCGCACAAAGGCTTTGTCGTAGGCGGCGGGCATGGCCTTTTTCACCAAAAACGAGAGCTGCTCGCGGGTAATGGGGGCGTCGGGGGCGAAGCGATCGCGGTTTACCCCGGCAATCATGCCGTGGGTGTAGAGGGTTTCGATGGCCTCGTAGGCCCAGTGCTGACCTCGCCCCACATCCTTAAAGGTCGGTTGTGATGGGCTGGTTTTAGGTAATTTCAGCACCTTAACCAGGGCCGTGGCCTCCACCGCCCGGCTAACGTTGCCGTAGGGTCGGAAATTCAGGG
>CAYUBC010000620.1:0-2420 GCA_964442885.1 uncultured bacterium
TTCTCCTGCCGTGCCCAGTCTTTAATCGCCCAGGTGCTGGCATCCCAGGGGGTGAACTCGACATTGGTCAGACTGTCGCTCACAGCATTCACCATAGCCCGATGCACAATGGGAATTACCGCTACATCCTGGGCTAAAACTTCGTTCATCTGCTGAAAGAGGGCGGCCCGCTTGGCGGGGTCTAGCTCCTGGCGGGCCTGGTTCCAGAGGCGATCGTACTGGGGATTGCAGTAGCGAGCGTTGTTGGGCTCCTGCCACTGGTTAGCCTGGGAGGCAATTTTGTCGCAGGTCCACCAGCCCATGTAGGTGGTGGGGTCGGGGTTTTCGTTGCCAGTGGCGTAGACTTGCAAATCGGCATAGAAATGGTTGAGGCTGTTGGTATCCTGCGGATTAGCCGAAAAGAACTCGTCTACTCGCACTCGGAGAATCTGCACATCAATGCCCAGCTCTTGCAGGCTCTCACTGACGATGGCCTGGGTCTGCTGCCGCACCGGGTTCACCGACGCCTGAAACAGCACCTCCATCGGCACCCCGTCCTTGTCACGAATGCCGTCGCCATCGCTATCCACCCAGCCCGCTTGCTCGAGCAGGGCTTTGGCCTTAGTCAGGTTGTACTCATAGGCCAGCGTTTCCACCTGGTAACGGTCTGGCGCTACCAGCAACTGAGCCGTGGGTTGGCCTGTCGCTCCGTAGAGTTCCCTGGCAATGGTGTCACGATCAATAGCCAGGTTAAGGGCCTGCCGCACTCGCAGATCGCTGAAGTAGGGATGGGGCAGCTTGGGGCTGGAGCGCTCCCCCTCCTCAGTGCGGGCAAAGGGATTGGAGAAATTCACCATAATCCGCTCTACCTGGGCCCCAAACAGGTTCGTAACATGGCCCTGGGCATCGCTTTCCAAGGTTTTGAGGGCCTCTGCCTCCACCTGGAGGTTATGGGCAAAATCTGCCGTGCCCGCCTGCAACACATCCCGCGCCGCCGCATAGGGGGCAATGCCGCCAACTAGCTCAACTCGCTTAAAGGCAGGCGGCCCCTCCCAATAGCTGGCGTTGGGTTCAAAAATGACCGTGCCCGGCTCAAACCCCACGACTTGGTACGGGCCAGTTCCCACCGGCTGCAAATTGGCCGGGGCTTCCCTGGCATTGAGGCCGTTATAGTCCGCGAACAAGTGCTGGGGCAAAATCATCCCCGTCTGGCCGGTAAAGGGGACGGCCCAGGCCGGGTTAGGATCTGCAAAGGTAATTTTTACCGTGTGCGCATCGACGGCCTCTACCGATTTCACCGTGTCATAGTACTGGGCTGTGGGGGCGGCGACCTTGGGGTTGCGAATAAACTCAAAGGTAAACACCACATCCTCGGCGGTGAAGGGCTCGCCATCGGCCCAGGTTACATCCTGCCGCAGTTTCCAGGTGACGCTCTTACCATCCTTAGCGACGCCACCGTTGGCTTCAGTCGGGATTTCGGCGGCTAAAAAGGGCACTAGCTCACCGGCCTGGGTATAGCTGGCCAGGGGCTCATAAACCAAACGAGCCGCCTCAAAGTCTTGATAGCCGGTGGCTAGGTGAGGGTTAAGCGTAACCGCAGACCGGCTATAGAGCAGCCGCAGAGTGTCGGAATCCCGCTGAGCTTGAGGCATCTCCTGGGCTTCGGGGGCATCACCCACCGGCTCGGAGAGCTGAGACTGGCTACAGGTAACTGTCCCCAAGAGCGACAACCCCGCCGCCGCCACTAACAGAGCGGCCTGGACTTTTGATTTCATCCTCAGTCGTTTCATCATTTGGTAGTATCCAACCCTGAACCAGCATAGCGCTGAGGCCAAGCCTCCATGCTAGCCAATTCCTTTAAACCATCGTGAGCTAGCGTTATCGGGATGAATTTGAAGATTTAGCGGGTCTACCCCCTATCTGGATCGGCCTGCCGGTGTCGTTTTGCGGAACTGTATAGCCTTGCACCATAACGGCTTCATAAACGCTATCAATATCTGCCACTTCAACTGACAGGTTCGGATGCAGGCCCGATGGGTCACGGGTAAGCACGCTGATTTGTGTTGTCGGATCTTCTGGCGCAACGTATGTTTGAATCCAGCCTAAGTCCATAGCCTTAACTAAGCCTAGAACTTGAGTATAAAACTGTTCGCTTTGCTCAGTATTTGTAGCTTGGATATTAGAGACAATCCGCCGAATTGAGTTTATATCATGTTTCCTTATATAGCGGCGACTATTGCTTTTAATGCCAACGGATAAGCTTCAAGTACGTCCTCACCGAAAGTTAACCGGCATAACGTTCCGGACTGATTGACTGACAAAACCTGTGAAATGCCTGCTATCGCCTAGGTTGGGTAGCGCGATAGCAGAACCCAACAAAGCTTACTGCGGTTGGGTTTTCTCCTCTGGGGACGCTGCGCGAACGCTCCGCTGCACCCAAC
>CAYUBC010000621.1:0-2418 GCA_964442885.1 uncultured bacterium
GACGCGCCCCCCCGCTTTGACGATTTGTCCATCGTGGCGCACCAGGGAAAGGCCAATCAGCATATCCCGCAGGCCGCCATAGCGCTGGCGCAGCGCCCCGGTATCGCCAGTGGCAACCATGCCGCCCAGGGTGGCCCGCTCTGCATGGGCTGGGTCAACCGCTAGAAACTGGTTGGTCTGGGCTAGTTGCGGGGCAAGCTCAGCCAGAGTTAGGCCTGCCTGAGCGGTGAGAGTCATATCGCCAATGGCGTGTTCCACCACTTGATTAAGCCGAGCGGTGCTCACTACCAGGTCAACCCCGCTGGCTAAGCCACCCCAGGCTAACTTGCTGCCGCTGCCGCAGGGGAGCACCCGCCACCGATGCTGTGCCGCACAGACCATGACTTCGGCCAGTTCTGCCTCAGTGCGGGGGTAGACCACGGCAGTTGGCAGGCTGTGGTCAGCGATGGTTTGGGCCAGGGGTAGGGATAGGGCTTCGGGCAACTGGGCGACCCTAACAACGGCCTCTGCCCCAATCAAGGATTCCAGCGTAGCGACGAGCTCGACCATGCCTAGTCAATGCTAATTGGTGTAGGGCCAGAGGAAGAGGAGGTCGGGGGAGGCGCATCGGCGCGGGGGGTGCGAAACTCGCTGTAGAGCCGATCTCGCCAGTCGAAGCAGGCTTGATATTCAGGCACATCCACCAGCCCTGGCACGCCTTTGCCGCCAATCCCAGCGGGTAAATCCACATACTGACTGGTGGGAAATTTGATATACATGGTGGCCGCCGCTACTGCGAAATCCGCCAGGGTGGGCTGGTCGCCCAGCAGGTAAGGGCTGCCCTGGAGCATTAAACCAAGGGCAGCCAGGTTTTGCTTCAGCGCTCTGGCCGCCAATTTGATGTCATCGGGGCCAAAGCCAACGCCAGTGCCAACCAGGTTAAGGAGATCGCCGGGCAGCGCCCCAACCAGGTTGCGTAGCAGATCGGGGGTAGTAGCAGGCAATAAGGCCGTGCGAAAGTTGGGATGCTGCTTAAAGGCTCCTACCATGACCTTACGAGCGTTGGGTACGATGGCTTCGTCGGCCCAGTCTTCTAGGGCTAAACAGAGGCCGCGCTGCTTCGGGTCTGTAGGCAGCAGAGGCCGGTCGGGATAGGTGCGCTCCAGATACAGCGCAATGGCGGTTGAATCGGGGATAATCTGGTCGTTATCCTTCAGCACGGGTACCTGGCGCTGACCAGACATTTGAAAAATTTCTACCTGGCCCACCCCTGGGGTGACCTCAATCTTGCGGTAGGGAAGTTGCTTATAGTCCAGAATCAGGCGAATTTTTTCAGCAAATGTAGAGGCTTCAAACTGGTAAAGCGCTAGCATGATACTCCTCGTAAGGGAAATCCTGGGGGTTTACTCCTGACCCGGTATCACTGTATCGCTATTTGCCAGGTCTGCACAGGTTGAATTATCGGGCGACTGAGTCACCACCGTTACCGACTGAAAGCCAGCGGTGGAGAGCAACTGACTAACCACCAGCTCGGCCCGTTGGTTAGCCTCCGCCAGCAGGTTCTCGGTGCAAGCGGCGGCTTCAATTTTGCTCAGGGCCTCCTGCTGGGCCTGCTCTTGCAAGGCGGGAGCATTGTCTGGCCCCAATCCCAGCATGCCCCGGTCGTAGTCGTAGACGTTGGATCGGGTTAAATCCAGCTTACTGTCGAGGATTTGCGGCGGCGGCAGGGTGACTTGAATGGCCGTATCACCCTCAAACTGCACATCTGTCAGGGTAATTTGAGACAAATCTACTCCGGCCCGAACTTCTCCATAGGCCAGATAAAGCAGATTGGTGGAGCCGATGACATAGCCCGCCAGGGTGCGATCGCTGCGAGCGGGTACCACCGCCTCCATAGCAAAAATAGCCGTGGTCAACTCACTGGCTCCACGGAGCTGCTGCACCACCACCGAACGTACATCCACCTGGGGTTCCGTAGAGGTTGGGGTAAGCATCAGACGCACCCCTTCCAGGAATTGATCGCCGGAGCGCCATAGTCCGATTCCGGCCACCACACTCACTAACACCACCCCGCCAACAGCGGCACTGGCCACCATTCCCAGCCACCGTAACGGGCGTAAAACCGGCTTGGGCGGCTCCACCGGTTTAGAGCCGGGCTCTGGTTCAGGCAAAGGGGCTCCAGTGAAGTCCTGGTAGGAAGGTGGCCGCAGATCCGATGGTTTTTGGTCGGGAGGGGCGTGACCCATAGTTTACTCAATACTAATGTTATGAGGCTAGCAAAATTATTCGCTGAGCGACGGCTTTATTGCCCCAGTTGGGTGCTCTGGTCTATCCCCCTATTACGGCTGGCGTTCCTCCTGACCCTAGGGCGTATCATCAATTACAACCACAACCCTTGCAGAATAAGCCCTACCGCGCCCGCCCCAGCGAACCAGCTAG
>CAYUBC010000622.1:0-2404 GCA_964442885.1 uncultured bacterium
CTTTCCAATCAGCATTCAAAACTCAAAATTAAGCCCTCAAAACTCCCCTCCTCCCCCACTCCAGGACTTTATTACAGGGTTAGCTCAGCAGCCTGGGCCTGGTCGTAATCCATCAGCTCTACGGGCACTGGAGAGGCTTTCCAGATGTTGTTGCAGTAGTCGCGAATGGAGCGATCGCTGGAGAACTTGCCCATCCGCACGGCGTTGATGATGGACATGCGTGACCAGTTTTCCTGATCCTTATAGGCGGCCCCGGCCCGATCTTGACAGTCGATGTAGGACTGGTAGTCGGCCATCAGCATAAACGGGTCTTCATACAGCAGCTTGTCGGTCAGAGGCCGGAACAGGTTGCTGTCGCCCTTGGCAAAGAAGCCAGAGTTGATCAGGTCAATTACACCCTTGAGCTGCGGGTTGCCGTTGTAGTAATCCCAGGGGTTGTAGCCGCTGGCCCTGAGAGCCATCACCTCGTCTACCACCAGGCCGCACAGGAAGAAGTTTTCATCACCCACCAGTTCGCGGATTTCCACGTTGGCCCCATCCAGGGTGCCGATGGTGAGGGCACCGTTCATGGAAAACTTCATGTTGCCGGTACCGGAGGCTTCCTTACCAGCGGTGGAAATTTGCTCAGAGAGGTCAGCGGCGGGGTAGACGCGCTGGCCAAAGGTGACGTTGTAGTCAGGTAGGAAGACCACCTTGAGGCGATCTCCAATGGTGGGGTCGTTGTTGACCACATCACCCACTGCCGTGATGAATTTAATCATCAACTTGGCCATGAAGTAGCCAGGGGCCGCTTTACCGCCAAAGATAAAGGTGCGGGGGGCAATATCCAGGTTGGGATTTTGCTTCAGCCGCTCGTAGAGGGTGATGATGTGCAGCACATTGAGGTGCTGGCGCTTGTATTCGTGGATGCGCTTCACCTGGATGTCAAACATGGAGTCGGGGCTCACCACAATGCCCGTGCGCTGATAGATGTAGGTGGCCAGTTCCTGCTTGATATCCCGCTTGATTTGCCGCCAGTACTGCCGGAAGCCGCCGTCATGGGCGTAGCCTTCAATCTGGCGAATTTCCTCCAGGTTGTGGAGCCAGCCATCGCCGATTTTTTCCGTATACAGGGCGGCTAGGCGGGGGTTGCTGAGGGCAATCCAGCGGCGTGGGGTAACGCCGTTGGTGACGTTGATGATTTTGCCCGGGAACATGTCGTGAAAATCTTTGAGAATGGTCTTTTTGACCAGTTCACTGTGGAGTTCAGCCACGCCGTTGATGGCGTAGCTACCCAGGCTAGCCAGGTTAGCCATGCGCACGTAGCGCTCCCCAGCTTCATCAATCAACGACAGGCTGGCCAGTTTGGCGGGGTCATTCATGTACTGCACCCGCACATCATCCATAAACCGCTGGTTGATTTCAAAGATGATTTCCAAATGGCGCGGCAGCATCCCGCCAAATAGAGACAGGGGCCACTTCTCCAGGGCTTCGGGCAGCAGGGTGTGGTTGGTGTAAGCAAAGGTGTTTTGGGTAATGCTCCAGGCTTGATCCCAGCCCATGCCGTGCTCGTCGATCAGCAGGCGCATCAGCTCGGCCACAGCCACGGCGGGGTGAGTATCGTTTAGCTGACCTGTGAACTTCTCGTGGAAGGTATCCAGCTTGCGGCCCGAAGCCAGATGGATGCGAATCATGTCTTGCAGGGCGCAGGATACGAAGAAGAACTGCTGCTCTAAGCGCAGTTGCTTACCTTCAATTTGCTCATCGTTGGGGTAGAGCACCTTGGAGATGTTCTCGGAAGTAACTTTGCTATTGACTGCGCCGTAGTAGTCGCCCACGTTAAAGGCCTGGAAGTCAAAGGATTCTACCGCTTCCGCCTTCCACAGCCGCAGGGTGTTAACGGTGTTGACCCGATAACCCGGAATCGGCGTGTCGTAGGGGATGCCCTTAACCTGCTCGCCCGGCACCCAGCGCTTACGGAAACGACCATCGGAGTCGGTATAGCCCTCGGTATAGCCGCCAAAGCCAACCGTTACCGAGGCTTCGGGATGGGGAATTTCCCAGGGGTTGCCAAACTGGAGCCACTTATCGGTAATTTCGACCTGCCAGCCATCGCGCATTTCCTGGTCGAAGATGCCGAACTCGTAGCGGATGCCGTAGCCAATGGCAGGAATTTGCTCACTGGAGAGAGATTCCATATAGCAAGCCGCCAGACGACCCAAGCCACCGTTGCCCAGACCGGGCTCTTCTTCTTGGGCAATCAGCTCTTTTAAGTCCAAACCCGCTTCTTCTACGGCCTGCTTAACCGGCCCTTCAATACCCAGGTTGATCAGGTTGCGACCTAGGTGCGGCCCCAGCAAAAATTCTGCCGAGAGGTAGGTGACGACGCGCACCTCTGGCTTCAAGTAATTGCGGGTAGAGCTAA
>CAYUBC010000623.1:0-2399 GCA_964442885.1 uncultured bacterium
TTTATGCAAACAAGCTATTGATTATGTGTCTAGAAGCTGGCTGCTATATCACCAAAGCCACCCGGCAGTACCTTGAAGACACGCTGCTGCTGCCCCTCAGCGAGATTGAGCAATACCCAGTGCTCGATGTCTAGCAGCAAAGACCCCAGGGTTTTTCAAAAACCCTGGGGTCTGGGAACCTTCCGTCAACATTGAAAAAGAGGAGATTTATGCGTGGTATTCAATTTTTAGTCAACGAAGACGGCGAGAAAACAGCGGTTCTCCTTGACCTCCAGGAATGGGGCGATTTGTGGGAAGACGTTTACGACATCCTGGTAGCCCGATCTCGCGCAGAGGAAGAAACCGTAAGCTGGAGCGACTTAGAAGCTGAACTCGATCAGGAAAATCTAAGCAATGGCGCAGTATGAAATTACGTTCAAAGCGTCTGCTGCTAAGGAGTTTCGCAAGCTGCCGCCAGAGCTCAAAACCCGCCTGCAAAAGGCGATAAACGCGCTCAAAGCTGAACCTCGACCTACCGGCATGAAAAAGCTGGTCGGTGAAGATGGTCCTTACCGCATTCGTGTGGGCTAGCAGCAAAGACCCCAGGGATTTTCAAAATCCCTGGGGTCTGGGAGCCTGCCATCCATTTATTTTCCCCAATACGGTTGACACAGGCGAAATATCCGCCTATGCTATCCCATCAAGCTGTTCTAGTCGGCAGCTTACTTAACCCAGATCTCAAACTGTTGGCGGCATCGGCAGGTGTGAGCGCACCCACCGATACCTGACCCACCGCGACTGAACACGCAGTCGGGAGGCTTTGGTGATGATACCCTAGCCACCCTGAATCGCATACCGCCGCGCCGGGTGGCCAAAAGGTTGAGTTCTTACCCACCCCTCCCCTCCAGGGAGGAACCCACCTCTGCCTCTCCCTAGAGGGGTTTTGGGTGGTGTCCTTTCCTTGGGGGTGCCCGCAGGGCGGGGTGGGTCTGTCCTCTCACCAAAAGGAAGATCAACTCATGTTCCAAAGTCCTACATCGGGCGCAGTTGCGTCCACCGAGTCGTTTACCCCTGCCCCTCGCCGGGAGGAGGTGCGCCACATCCTGATTGGGCCAGCCCGGGGGGTAGAGCGCACCATTCTCATCCTCCACACATTTGGCTACGCCGACCCCAACGACTGGAGCAAGACCATTCCGTTAGGAGAGGGTGCGCCTGCGCTCACAGCCCAGGAAGAGCAAACCGCCCAGGCGGCTCTGGCAGCCTTGTTTGGGTTGCAGCCTGGGGACGTGGTGCGGGTGTTGACTAAACGATTAATCCTAGAGTAAGGAGGTAGGAGGGTGGGCTTTGCTCTATCACAAGCGGCTGCTCAGTGAGGGCCGTTTAGATGAGAGCCAAGCCCACCTACCGCTGGCTTACTGACAAAATGGTTAAGCCGATAACATCTCATACTCTATGCCTGAAGGCCCAGAAATTCGCCGTGCTGCTGATAAAGTTCACCGAGCCATTGCTGGCAACCGGGCTGAGGATGTTTTCTTCGCCTTTGAGCATCTCAAACCCTACGAAGAGAGGCTAATCGGCTGCACCGTTACCGAGGTGCGGCCCTACGGCAAAGCCCTGGTGACGGCCTTTGACAATGGCCTGGCGGTCTACAGCCACAACCAGCTTTATGGCCAGTGGATGGTCTGCAAGCCCAATGCCGTGCCAGCGACCCGGCGGCAACTCCGCTTTGCCATCCACACCGCAGAACGATGGGCCTTGCTCTACAGCGCCTCGGATATTGAAGTCCTGACGGCGGAGGCGGTACCGCACCATCCCTACATCGCCAAACTGGGGCCAGATACGCTGGATAGCACCGTGCCGCCCGAAGCCGTGCAGGCCCGCACCCTGGGGGCTAAGTTTTGCCGTCGTCAGTTTGCTACCCTGCTGTTGGATCAGGGCTTTTTAGGCGGCATCGGCAACTATTTGCGCAGCGAAATCCTCTTCGTGGCGGGCATTCATCCCAGCCAGCGCCCGGTGGATTGCAGCCCTGGCCAAATTGCGACATTTTCTGATGCGGCCCTGGCGCTGCCGCGTCAGTCCTACCGGCATAGCGGCATTACCAACGACCTGGCCCTGGCGGCTCAGCTCAAGGCCGCCGGGTATCGTCGCCGCCACTATCGCCACTGGGTGTTTGGTCGCCAGGGCCAGCCCTGCCACCGCTGCGGCACCATCATCGAAAAACTAATGATTGGTGGGCGGCGGTGCTACGTGTGCCCGGTGTGTCAACCCCTGGCGTGAGGCTATGGCAAAGGGCTGAGAGAAACACTATCGCCATAAGTTGTCTGATGTAACAACACCTCAAAAAACATTAAGAGAAAGCGTCAGTGCGTATGGAATCCTTAAGACTGGAGAACTAGAAGCGATTCAGCAATAAGCCGTTA
>CAYUBC010000624.1:0-2368 GCA_964442885.1 uncultured bacterium
ATTTTTTTAGGTCGCATTACCAAGACCCAGCATCGATTTTTGATGAATAGCCTGCTGCGGCACAACCTGCTAGTTGAATTGCTAAAACGCCCCGGCGCAGAATTGGCCACTGGCGGGGCAGGGAGCCATCATGCCTCGCCAGGGGAAATTATCAGCTACTTCCGCGACGATGCGGCACAAATTGAAGATATTGTTGTCAGCACCAACGAAGTTTTTGGGACTGGGGTGTTTGCGGTAATCTCCGTAGCCTTATTGGTTCGTGTGAACCCAACGATGACGCTACTGGTGTTTTTGCCCCTGTGCGCGATCGCGGCCCTGGCCCACCAGGCCGAACATCGCCTCAAACGCTACCGCCGCGCCAGCCGCCAGACTACTCAGCAGGTTACCGGGCTAATTGCCGAACTATTTACCGCTGTGCAGGCCGTGAAAGTTGCCGGAGCCGAAGAGCAGATGCTAGAAGAGCTACGACACCGGGGCGATCGCCGCCGCGACCTGATGGTGCGCGACCAGGTCTTCAGCGCCATCCTCAACTCCGGCTTTGAAAACATTGTCAACATTGGCACCGGCCTAATTTTGCTGGTCGCCTCCCAAACTATGGGCACTCAGGGCGCCCTCACCGTTGGCGACTTTGCCCTGTTTGTCTACTACCTGTCCTTTGTCACCTATTTCCTTGGCTTCCTCGGCGGCTTTATCGCCGTGACCAAGCAGAGCGAAGTATCCTTCGAGCGCATGGGAAACCTGGTCGGCGTGAATGAGGCCAGACCCACCCACCCCTCACCGCCTTACCCCCTTACCTACCCCCACCCGCTTTACCTCAAACCCATCCTTGGGCCAGAGCCGCCACTACCGCTGACTTCATCCTATTTGCCCCCTGAACCCCTCTACGAGCTGCGGGCTGAGGGGCTCACCTATCGCTATCCAGGCTGCGATGGTGAACGCTCCGGCTTTGGCCACCGTGGCATTACCGACATTAGCTTCACCCTGAACCAGGGGAGTTTAACCGTCATTACTGGGCCAGTGGGGGCGGGTAAGACTACGCTATTGCGGGTGCTGCTGGGGCTTTTGCCAAGGCAGGCTGGCCCCCTGTACTGGAATGGCCAACCGATTGCTGACCCGGCCAACTTCCTAATACCACCTCGCGCCGCCTACACCCCTCAAATTCCGCAACTTTTTAGCGCCTCCCTACGGGAAAATCTGCTGCTGGACATGGCCGACCTCGTTAGCGCGGAGCAGCTTGAAACCGCCATTTTTACGGCTGTCTTCGACCAAGACCTGGCAACAATGCCCGACGGACTAGATACCCTGATTGGCACTCGCGGCTTGCGGCTTTCTGGTGGCCAAAAACAGCGGGCAGCGGCGGCGCGAATGCTGCTACGCCAGCCCGCTCTCATGGTGTTTGACGACCTCTCCAGCGCCCTGGATGTGGAGACCGAGCAACGCCTCTGGGAGCGGTTGTTGGCAAGCAATCAGGTCAATGAGACCCACCACTCCATCACCCCATCCCACCACCACCCCACCTTCCTCATCGTCTCCCACCGTCCGGCCATTCTCCAAAGGGCTGACCAAATTTTGCTGTTAGAAAACGGTCAGCTGACCTTTGCCGGGCCGCTAGAGCAAATGTCGGTCAATTACGCAGACCTGTGGGTGAGGTCTTAAGGCACCAGGGGTTGCCAGAACAGTGGGGCTTTCTCAACGGAGGGGCTCAAACTTGGGCAGGTGGGTGGAGCCAGTTTGGGTGATTTTTTGCACCGCGTACTGGTAGTGCTGCTCAGGGGCTGGGCGAAGGGTATCGCTCCACTGGAAGACGGCACGGCGACGCACCAGGCCCGTGCGCAGGTCTTCAGCGCAGACCATCTCAATGCGGCTGGCGGCTGGCCCCCAGGCAAAGCGGACGCATTCTACGGCTTGGGGTGTTGCAAGACCATCCTGGTCAGCCCTGGTGACTAGCCCCCGCAGCAGACCGTAGGCGGCCTGGGGCACAGGGATAACAGGCACCGCTACAACGGTAACGGGCAAGACCACCGTTACCACGATAGGGTCGATGGTTGGGGCGGTTGGCGGCAGCGACAGCTCCAGTTTTAGCTCCAGTATGTCGCCCTGGTTGAGGGTGAACTGGTTTTCAGCTTGCAGGTCGGCCAGGGAGAGAATTTCCAGAATGCGGCTGGTGAGGGGTATCGTGCGGGTGACGGTGGGGCGAGTGTCTGTTCTGGGCCAGTTGAGGGGGCGCACAATGCCCGCCGCGTTGATTTGCGCCAAGGACAGGTTGCCGGTGATGGCTAGGCGATTGTCTGACCAGTCGTAGCGGACAAAGAGGGTGCTTTGGGGATTGTATTCGCGACGATCGCAGGCCAGGGTAATGTCATAGGAG
>CAYUBC010000625.1:0-2364 GCA_964442885.1 uncultured bacterium
TTCGAGGTTATCTGCCGCCGCACAACTTCACCGTTAGGCGGCCATGACAACGACCATACGCCAAGGCACCTTGAAAGATTTGGATCTCCTGGTAGCGTTCGACGATATAGCGAGATCCAGCGAGGAGCGCCGCAGCCTGATTCGACAAGGATTGGCCGACTCGAGTGTATCGGTGGCTCTGGTCGACGGGATCCCGAAGGGGTATGCATTGCTGCACTACCGGTTCTTCGGTCATGCATTCATAGAACTCGTATACGTCCACGCCGAGAGCCGGAGAGCCGGCCTCGGCTCATGCCTGATCGAGCACATTTGGCAGAACACCAGCGGGGCTAAGCTATTCACGTCCACCAATCAATCGAACACCCCGATGCAGGCCCTGCTGGCTAAGCTTGGATTCGAAGAGTCTGGCATCATTCACAATCTAGACCCCGGAGATCCTGAGCTTGTCTATTTCAAGCGCCTATCCCAGGGATAAGAAGTTCCGAGCGAAGCTCCAGCCCGCGCAGTGTCAACTGGTGATTTGTTCGTTTCGGCAAAGCAATCTGCTACTGAACCGGGCGCACCAGCTTGGCCCGCCGCCTTGGAGGGAAACGAGATGGCCGCACGATGGGGCCATACAGAGCTTTCTATTCTATGGTTTGTTTAAAGTAGGGATAAATGATCAAGTTTTCATCTGGACGACTGAACTCATTCCTAAAGTGGTTGCGTGATAAGCGTGTCGAATCATATTCCAACACTATTAGATACTTAACAAGGGCGCTCAACAAGCGTTCAAGCATCAATATCGAAAGTGGTACTCTTGTTAGCATTATGGGTCAAGATGTCGTAGAAGAGTGGTTTGACGATTTAAGTGAGGCATTAGTTTGGCTTTCCTCTCTATCGATCTATTGCTCAGAAAATCAGCAGAAGGAAATTATTAATGCTTTCAGAGTAGTTGGGCAAGCTGTGTCAGATCTTATAACTTCAGATTCACGCCCATTACATCTTCAAAGTGTTATTTTATCTGTGCTTGATAGCGTTATAGAATGTGCTGGTAGGGATAGAGGAGAAAACCAAACAGCAGTAAGCTTTGTTGGGTTCTGCTATCGCGCCACTCAACCTACACAAACCCTAATTTTGAGTTTTGATGCTGCATTCGGTTATCTGCTTTTAACACAACTTCACCGTTAGGCTAAAGGCCAAAATAGGTCAGCACCAGCTCTTCGGAGCCGCTGTTCACCACTTTATGGTGCTCTCCTGGCTCCACTGCCACACAGGTGCCCGGCGTCAGGGAATAGGGCTGCCCATTGATGGTGATGGTGCCCTGGCCTGATTCCACAAAAAATACCTCCGCCATGTCTGCATGGGCATGGCCGTCGGCAACCTGGCCAGGAGCGAACCGGGCCTGGGCGAAATGAATCAGACCTGGCAGGTCACCCCGGCGCAGCAGCACCCGCTTTTTGATCGCTGGGTTGTGGGAGACCGATTCTTCCGGCAACTGATCCAGGCAAATCCGTTTCATGGTGCTCCAAGTTTGGCTTGAACAAACCCTGCTAGCCTAACCTGGGGATCAGCCTCTGCCAAGGGTTTTGCCCTGACCTCTAGAACAATTCACACTGCCCATGGTGGCGCAGCAGATGGTCGCAAAGCACCAGGGCCATCATGGCTTCGACCATGGGCACAGCTCGCGGTAGCACACAGGGGTCGTGGCGGCCTCTAGCTGCCAGCACGGTACTTTCCCCGGCATTGGTCACTGTATTCTGAGCCTTACGAATGGTTGCGGTCGGCTTGAAGGCCACCCGAATAATGATGTTCTCCCCGTTAGAGATGCCCCCCTGGGTGCCGCCAGAGCGATTGGTGCGGGTGCGGAGGGTACCGGTGTCGTCGGTGTAAAACTCGTCGTTGTGCTGGCTGCCAGTCAGCAGGGTGCCCGCAAAGCCGGATCCAAGCTCAAAGCCTTTACTGGCCGGGAGTGACATCACCCCCTTGGCCAGGTCGGCCTCTAGCTTGTCAAACACCGGATCGCCCAGGCCCATCGGCACCCCACGGGCTATGCATTCCACCACGCCGCCAATGGAGTCGCCCTGGTCACGGATGGCCTCGATGCGATCAATCATCTGCTCAGCGGCTTCCGGGTCAGGGCAGCGCACAATATTGCTTTCCACCTGCTCCAGGGTAACGGTGTTGGGGTCTACAGTCCCCTCCAGGTCTTGAATCCGCTTCACGTAGCCGATGATCTCAACTCCCGCCGCCTGGTGAAGGATTTTCTTGGCGATCGCCCCCGCCGCCACCCGGCCAATGGTTTCCCTTGCCGAGGAGCGCCCGCCGCCCTGATAGTTCCGCAGGCCATACTTGGCGTCGTAGGTGGCATCGGCGTGGGAGGGG
>CAYUBC010000626.1:0-2359 GCA_964442885.1 uncultured bacterium
CCACCGGGTGATGAGCAACGAGGCCACGGTTCCGCCCCTGCGCCAGGATGAAACCCAGCAAACCACCGGCCAGTTGTTGCAGCCCTATCCCCAGGCGTTTTCCAGCAGCGGCAACACGGTTTACTACGTCAACACGGGGGCAAACTACCGCTACCTCAGCCAGCTTGTGGCTACCTTTGACGACAATGGCGTGATCACCGAAATTGGGGATGATAGTGGCACCTACGCCACCGACATCGCCGGGGTAGACCGCCTCTACGATGAAGCCATTACCACCTTTGACCAAGTCAAAGCTGTGGCTGACCCTGAACTGGTGGCCATTGTGGATGGCGTGGGCAACTTCGTTAATACCCTGGATGGCACCATCTTTGGCCAAACCGATGTCTTTCTCAACGGCATTCGCGGCAGTGTCCGTTCGGAGGAAACCAACCTGGGTAACCTCACCGCCGACGCCAACGACTTCTACGCCGAAGCTTACCTGGAGACCTATGGCGATAGCCTGCTGGCCGGGTTCGACAGCATCGATATCTCCATCAAAAATGGCGGCGGCATTCGTGACCTGATTGGTCAATCCTTTATTTCCGGAGGCGGGGGCGAACTGGTGCAGCTTCCCCCAGCCGCTAACCCCAATGTCGGCAAGGAAGAAGGCGATATCTCCCAGTTAGATATCAGCAACTCCCTGCGGTTTGATAACTCTCTCTCCATTGGTACCGTAACCGCCGCCGGACTCTACGAGATTGCCGAACACATGGTGGCGCGGGTGGAGGCGGGCGGTGGCCAGTTCGGCCAGATTGGCGGCTTCAGCTTCAGCTTCGATCCCAGCGCCCCGGCCCGTACCGCTACCACTCCTGGCCAACGGATTCAAAGTCTGGCTCTGGTCAGCGATGACGGCAGCGTTAAGGAGGTGGTCGTGCAGGATGGCGCGCTGGTGGGCGACCCCAGCCGTTCTTTCTCAGTGGTCACCCTCAGTTTCCTGGCGGGTGGCGGCGATAGCTATCCCCTGGTGTTTGAAAACCTGGTTTCCCTGGGCGACTTCACCGAGCCGGAATCCCTGGGCCTGGCTGATCTGGAGGCCGGGGGTGAGCAGGATGCCCTGGCCGAGTACCTGGCGGCTAACTTTAATGTCAGCAATGGCCAGGCTCCCTTTGCTGAAGCCGATACGCCCAGGGAACTCGATGAGCGGGTGCAAAACCTGGCCTTCCGGGAAGACACTGTTTTAGGCGGCGACGGCGGTGGCAGCGACGATGCCTTTGCGGTTGACGGTGGCGTTACCAGCGTCTTCCTCGACCTGCCTCTGCTGGAGTCGGCAGCGGGCCTCAGCCTGGTGGGTGTAGATAGCGAGGCCACCCCCTTCTCTGACAACTTCCAGGTGGGCTTTGCCATCAACGACGAAACTGACTTTACCTACACGGTGCCCTTTAGCCCGGTAGGCGGCACCATTGAGCACGATGGCACCGTCACCTTTGCCCTGGTCGCTAGCCCCAGCACCCAAATTACCGTCGGTGAGTTCTCGATCGGGTTCAATGCCGAGCGAGTTACCGATGCCGCTAGCGGTTTCTTCGTGGCCGATACCCTGGCCGACAATGGCCTGGACATTCTGTTCGACATCAGCGCGCCGGGTACGGTAGATGCCAGCGAGTCAGCCCTGACCCTGGCCGATGCTGACCTGCTGCTGGCCCCAGAGTTTGCTGAAATTCTGGGCCTGCCCGCCCTCACCGGGGCCGATGTTGGCGATGCCCGCGTCGATGCCACCACGGCAAGCGATGACGAGGTATCGGGTCTGTTCCTCGACCTGCGAGATATCACCGGCGATGTGGAAACCTCCTTCATCGTTAACCGGGAAGCGGCCTCCAGAAACGTTGTGGGCTTCTACCGTGTAACCGACACCGACGGCGGCATCGACACCACGGGCGACGGCGCGGCGGATCTACTACCGGGTGAAACTGGCTATGCCGATGCCGCTCTCGAGGCGCGCCTGGATGACCTGGCCCTGACCACGCCCAATCGGGTTCAGTCAGTCTTTGACACGGCCTTGCCCGGTGGCGACCTCTATGCGCCTTTCCTGATTGCCAATGGCACCCCGGATGACTTTGACCCGGCCCGAATCTTCTTTGCGTTCCCAGCGGCTAACCCCGATGGGTTCGAGAATATTCGCTTCCGGGATGGGGCGATTGAGTTTGAAGACATCGCTGGCGGCGGCGATCAGGACTTCAACGATATCGTTCTTCAGGTACAGTTAGCCACTGTTTAAGCCTCTCTGGCCAAGAGTTTGATTGGCTAAGACCCCAGGGTTTTTCCAAAAACCCTGGGGTCTACTCTGTAGATAAAGTTAGGCTTTACAAATCTAATGCGGATGGCG
>CAYUBC010000627.1:0-2351 GCA_964442885.1 uncultured bacterium
TTTCTAGCTCGCTTGCCTGGGCAGCTCCAAATAGCAAACCTTGCTCAAAATAAAGTCTGGCTTTTGTTGCATTGGTGGTGTCTGGCTCATCCACAAGTGCCTGAATTTTTAGAATTCTGGATTGGCGTTCTTCGGGTGACCAAGTGCAATAGGCGTCGTAATCGCTGTCTTCTAAAATGCGTTCAGATTCTTGGGCCAGAGTTTCTGGATCTGAAACATAGTTCACCAGGCCAGAGCGCCAGTCAAAAAAATCTGGAGCCCGGTGAACCATGTAGTTGATGGCATATTGGGGGAGTAAGAATACAAAGCAGGTGGCAAAGCTATCTCTAAACCGTTCCCGCTGCTGGTTGAGGTTAATTAACACGGGGGGCACATCTCGCCAGGTGGAGGCACTGGGTTTTTCGCTATTCCAGCCCAGGCGTTTTTTAGTTTCTTCGGCATCAAAGAGGGAGTTTTCTAGTCCTTGGATAAACAGCACATCCACAGGGCGATGGGTCAAATATTCGCTGATGCGCTTAAACACGTTGCCATCAACGAGAGGGCGCTCGAAATTGAGAGCATCAATGGTTTTACGGGTTAAGTCGGTTTTAATTCTCCCGATTAGTTTATTGCCGCTAAAGGGAGAGCATTGCACAAAATACAGCCCAAACCCCTGGGAGCGTTTTAGCCCATTAAGCAACGCCTGGTACTCTTCATTAGAGTCAGTTTGCAGGTTTTCATCCCAGTCGAGCAGGTTGGTGGTCATGGCTGTAGCGCCTCCTGGGCCTCCTTAAACTCAGGAATAGTCTTAATCAATGGATGCACGTCATACCAACACTGCATGGTGTTTTCTTCATCAAAATAGCGGTATTCCATCACACAGCGGCGAAACAGTAAATCTCGATGGTCTTCGTCGTTATCAATGGTGCGGGTTTGGGCGACTTTGGCTAAAATAGCCCACTGATGCTCTTCTACGGTGCGGCGGTAGGTGTCGCGGGTTTCGGCAATGGCGCGGCGCACCGCCCGGGTCGAAATGGGGAGACTATCGGCGCGGTTGAGGGCTTCTTTCATCAATAACAGCAGCTCTCGCACATGGCCACCGCTGGCCAAGCACAATTGTTCTACTACCTCTGGCCCTTCAAAAACATCCTGGCCCAGCCTAACGTTGGGAATAAACGGGCGAATGCGCCGCCGCAGAACTTCTTTGAGCTTTTCAAAACCGGGTTGGTGAAGTGCGCCATCGGGGGTTTGCACCATAATCATCGGCAGTAGGTCGGGGTTGCCGTAGATTTCTTTCAGGTCGTTGGCCCGGTTAGAGTACACCATAGCAATAGGCACGGTGTAAATTAGGTGGCAGTCCAGCCCTTTGAGTTGGTCGCAGCGGTCGATAAAAATTTCATCGTGGTTACTGCGGCCATTGTCATCGTAAATAGGCACGATGCGATCAAGGTTGTCGGCAATTACCACCAGTTGAGTTTTACCAGCCGGTAGCTTGGTTTTGCCATCGTTGATGAAGTCATTTAGGGCCTTGACCAGGGTAACGGTGTGAGGGTTAACCAGGTCGCGAATTTTTTTGCGCTCACTGGGCACCGCGCGAATGTTAGCGGTCATTGAGGCGAACTGGCTAACCAGCACATTTACATCCAGCGAATCCATCTGAATTTGGGTTTGGCCAAGGTCATAGAGCGCTTTGCCCCGGTCCTTAAACCAACTGATTAGCGGTGTAGCATCGGCGTTTTTAAGCGATTCGAGCAAGTGCCGGGCGCAGGCAATCAAAATATCGGTGTACTGCACATCTTGAGGGTCAATATCCCCATCGTCGCCAACGGCGGCAAAATAAACTACAAAGCAGCCCTTAGATTCCAAGTCGGCCTTGAGCCGTAAGAGTTCTGTAGATTTGCCCGCACCCCGATGCCCAGCATAGAGCTGGCAGGTGTAGCGGGCCGAGCGAAGAATCTCTGGCCCCAAATCCAGCAGCACATTGGCATCGCCTCGCTCAGCCTCACAGTTCACATAGGCTGGGTCGCCCGGTTCCAGGGGTCGAAAGGGATCTACCGCGTTGTAAATGCCGGTCAGAATGTCGGCCATAGTTTGACCTTACAGATATGCCGATTATTCTACTCGCTGCTAACGTCCGTCGCTCAATGCCCACAGAGTAGTTTAAAGTTAACCAGATTTATAAGCGTTGGTAGGTTGGGTGGCGCAACCGCAGAACCCAACAAAACCCGCTCTGCTGTTGGGTGACCCTTCGTTTCACCCAACCTACTAACGCTAGGGCGTTTTCTGGAAAACAGTCTCCCCGATGGTGGGCAGGGCACACCCTACAGTATGTAGGATTGCTGACCTGGAAGCGGGGATCTGCTTTCCTGGAA
>CAYUBC010000628.1:0-2350 GCA_964442885.1 uncultured bacterium
GGGGTGTAGCTTGCTTCCCGCAGGGTGGGCTGCAGGGACTTTGTGATCTACTGAGTGTGGGTTTGGGCATCGGTTGAGAATTCGGCATGACTGAATGGATAGAATGGGCAAACTAGCGCTTAAAGCATCAGCCATGAGGAAGGGGTATGAAAATCACAATTGACATCCCGGATAGTATTACTCACTCTGCTGAATTGACTCAGGCTGAGTTACTGCGCGAGATTGCGGTTCTCTTATTTCAATGGGAGCGGGTAACTTTGGGCAAAGCTGCTCAAATTGCTGAAATGCACCAGTTTGAGTTTCAAAAACTCCTAGCAAGTCGAAAAATCCCTGTTCACTATGGGCTAGAGGATTACCAGGCAGATGTAGCCAGCTTGCGTCAACATCATTGGCGATGATTGTTATTAGCGATACCTCTGCCATTAGCAATTTGTTGGTTGTAGGACAGCTTGAACTGATTCAGCGGATCTATCAGCAAGTGGTGATTCCACCTGCGGTTGACCAAGAGGTTCGGGCGCTGCAAAGCTTTGGCATTGATCTGGCAGCTTATACCTCGGCAACCTGGATAAGTGTGCAAGTACCAATAAGATACTAGGACTGGTCTCAACAGTAAAGCCAATTCTGGAGGCTTTGATGCAGCAGGCTGGATTCTGGATTGATCAATCTCTATATGAGCGAGTGCTAGAAGATGTTGGTGAATGATGGAAATCGCCTGGTTCCAACCTCAGCCTGGCCGCCGGACTGCTAACCCAGGAACAATTTGGCTTCTACAGTTCGCTGCCCATTGCCCCCGACTCCGACAGCGAGCTGAACGATCGGGACGACTTCATCACGCAACTGCTGGTTACCCAAACCGACCTGCTGGGCCTGACTCCGCGCATCATCAGCCAGTTTGAGGTCAACCCCCAGGTTGATGTGGTCTAGGGCTGCTGCCGCCCGACAATACGCACGCCTGTGTCAATCTGGTCGCCGGGGTAGAGGATGACCTGCTCCCCCGCCGCCAGCCCAGACTCCACCACCGCCTCAAAGTCACTGCGAGGGCCAAGGGTGATGGGGCGCTGGGCGGCGCGGCCCTGGTCATTGACAAAGGTGCACCAGTCCTGGTCGCAGCGAAACAAGGCGCTAATGGGGATTTTTAGCACCGCCGCTGCCTCCCAAACCACAATCTGGGCCTCCACCCGGAAGCCATCCCCCAGGGGCACATTGGCCTCGATGAAATCGGCAATGACGTTGACCCGCTGTTCATCCACCCCCAGGGCCGATACCTCCGTAAAGGCGGAGGGCTCTACCCGGCGCACGGTGGCGGTAAGGGTGGCTTCGCCGCCCCAGCGCTCTACCCGAATGAGGGTTTGAGGCGACACCCGCACCGCATCCGTGGAGAGGATGTCAATCACCAGTTCCAGGCGGCTGGGGTTGCCCACCGCCAGCAGGGGTGTACCGGCGGCCACGTAGCGAGCACTCGGCTCCATGATTTGCAAGACCTGACCACTGGCCGGGGCGGTAATCGTGGCGCGGCGGGCGTCATCGGCCAGGTTGGCTAGTTCGGCTTCCAGACCGGCAATCTGCGCCTGGTAGACCTCCACCAGGTAATCGGGATCGCGCTGCTCCGCCCTGAGCACCGTCAGCGCTTCACGAGCCGCCTGCGCCTCCGCCTGGGCCACGGCCACCTGCTGACGGGCTGTTTCCAACTCCTGGCGGCGCTGGGTTTCAGCCAGTTGGGCCGCCTCTAGTTCCTGACGGGCGATCGCCCCCTCAGCCTGCAAATCCGCCAACCGCTGGCGCTCTCGCTGGGCCTGCAACCAGGCCGCCTCCGTCTGGCTCACCTGGGCCTCAGCCTGGCCGACCTGGGCCTGGGCCGCCTCTATCCGAGCTTCTGCCTGGTTAAGGGCCGCTGGTTTAGGGCGCTGGGTATCGACCCCGGCCAGTTGCGCTTTAGCCTCCCGCAGCTGCGCCTGAGTGGCTTCTACCCGACTGGTCAACGGTAGCGGGGCAATCTGGGCTACAACCGCCCCAGCCTCAATGGCATCGCCCTCCTTCAGGGCAATTCGCTGTAATTCCCCCGCCACCGGAGCCGCCACCACAAAGCGATCGCGCACCCGCGTTTGCCCCTCCGCATTCACCGTGACCTGCAAAGGCCCCTGCTCAATTGTGGCCAGATCGACCTCAATCGGCTGAGGCCGCAAACTGTAGGCCACCAACCCCGCCAGCCCCACCGCCCCCAGGCCATACCACCAACGCCGCGACCAACCCCGCTGGCGACCAGGGCGAGCCGTAATATCTTCCTCTAGAGTGCGCAGATTTTTTGAGTTAGTGGTAGCCATGGGATTTTGGATTTTAGATTTGCGATTTT
>CAYUBC010000629.1:0-2348 GCA_964442885.1 uncultured bacterium
AATTCCTCATGAGTTACATCGCTATAGATCCCTTGCAGCAAGACCTCCGAGGTCTTGAAGACCTCGGAGGTCTCACTCCCCCCAGCCGAGAGCGGTTGCAGCATCTGATCATCGGCTCTCAGGCGGGCGTGCAGGGGGCGATTAACCACCTGCATTTGCTGCGCTATGCCGAGCCGTTTGAGTGGAGTCGGGTGTTCTCTGTCCCAGAGTCGGGGCTGGTGATTTTGCCAGAACCGGGGGAGGTGTTTAGTTACCTGCTGCGCTATCGCCAGGTGGGATAACCCCTCATATCAAGCTCTGGGGTGTTTGGCGCACTCCAGAGCCTTTCCCGCCAGAGAGATTGCTCAACGTCATGCCCCCTTCACCGCTTCATTCCACTCCCGACTATCATGGAGTACAGTCCGTACCCGTGCAGAAGTAGGAGCCAAGGGACGTGGTGGAGTCCAAATATACCCCCATAGATATTGAACGTAAATGGCAGCAAGCCTGGGCCGAGCAAAAGCTGGATCTGGCCACAGAAAACGCTGATCAGCCCAAGTTCTATGCCCTGTCTATGTTTCCGTATCCGTCGGGGAATCTGCACATGGGCCACGTGCGCAACTATACGATTACCGATGTCATAGCGCGAGTGCGGCGGATGCAGGGCTATCGAGTGCTGCACCCAATGGGCTGGGATGCCTTTGGTCTGCCAGCGGAGAATGCGGCGATTGATCGGGGGATTCATCCGGCTAAGTGGACGGAGCAAAACATTGCCCAGATGAGATCGCAGCTCCAGGAGTTGGGCCTCTCCTACGACTGGGAGCGCGAAGTTGCTACCTGTGCCCCCGACTACTACCGCTGGACCCAGTGGATCTTCATTCAAATGCTGGAGATGGGGCTGGCCTACCAGAAAGAGGCGGCGGTGAATTGGGATCCAATCGACCAGACGGTGCTGGCTAACGAGCAGGTAGATAGCGAGGGTCGCTCCTGGCGCTCTGGGGCCTTGGTCGAGAAAAAGTTGCTGCGTCAGTGGTTTCTTAAAATTACTGACTATGCCGAGGAATTGCTGGCGGATTTGGATCAGCTGCTGGGCTGGCCAGGGCGAGTTCGCACTATGCAGGCCAACTGGATTGGGAAATCCACCGGGGCGCGAGTTGTCTTTAAGACTGAGGCGGGGGACGAGTTGCCCGTCTTCACTACCCGACCCGATACCCTCTGGGGAGCCACCTTTATGGTGCTGTCACCAGAGCATCCCCTGGTGGATAAGCTAACCGCTCCAGACCGGGTAGCCGCCGTGGAAGACTACCGCAAAGAAGCCGCCGCCAAGAGTGAAATCGACCGTACCGCCGAAGATCGCGAGAAAACTGGGGTATGGACGGGTAGTTATGCTAAGAATCCGGTCAATGGGGAGAAAATTCCCATTTGGATTGCTGACTACGTGTTGATGGGCTACGGCACTGGTGCCATTATGGCGGTGCCCGCCCACGACCAGCGTGATTTTGAGTTTGCCCGCAAGTTCCGCCTGGCGGTCAAAGTGGTGGTGCAGCCAGAGGGTGAACCCCTGGACGGTGATACCATGCCCGATGCCTGGCCCGGCGATGGAGTAATGGTCAACTCTGGCCCGCTGAACGGCATTTCTGCTGGCAAAGCCGCCGGGCAGAGTGTAGAAACGGCCATTCAATGGCTAGAGGCCGAGGGCAAAGGCCACGGCGAAGCCAACTATCGCCTGCGCGACTGGTTGATTTCCCGCCAGCGCTACTGGGGTGTCCCGATCCCGGTGGTGCACTGTCCGTCCTGCGGCATTGTGCCAGTGCCCGACGACCAGTTGCCGGTGACTTTGCCAGAGGATGTGGAGTTTTCTGGCCGGGGAGCTTCTCCCCTGGCCCAGTTGGAACACTGGGTCAACGTGCCCTGCCCCACCTGCGGCGAACCCGCCCGGCGCGAAACAGATACGATGGACACCTTTATCGACTCGTCCTGGTACTTTCTGCGCTACACCGATGCTAAAAATCCTGATCAAGCCTTTGCCGCCGCTCAGGCCAACGGCTGGATGCCGGTGGATCAGTACGTGGGTGGCATTGAACACGCCATTTTGCACCTGCTCTACTCGCGGTTTTTGACCAAGGTGCTGCGCGATCGCGGCCTGCTCACTTGCAATGAACCCTTTCAGCGCTTGCTGACCCAGGGCATGGTGCAAAACCTCACCTACAAAAACCCCAAGACCGGCAAGTACGTGCCTCTGGCGAATATTGCTGACCCGGCCCAGCCCGTCGATCCCGAAACCGGCGATGCTCTGGAAGTTTTCTACGAAAAAATGTCGAAGTCCAAGTATAACGGCGTCGAACCCAAGGCCGTGCTGACCAAGTACG
>CAYUBC010000630.1:0-2346 GCA_964442885.1 uncultured bacterium
TTGGCGAAATTGATACCTTTTTGAAGACCGGGGCTGCCCCGCCGCCGCCTACCCCGCTGGATTTGCTGTGCTGCGCCCGTCAGCACCTGAGCCTGCTGTGGCAGTACAAGGGCCAAAGGGGTCTGCATCAGTCGCGCAAACACATGGCCTGGTATGTGAAAGGGTTTGACGGTGCCGCTACCCTGCGTCAAGACCTGTGCCAGCTTGACGCCGTGGAGGTGGGCTACCGCTTGCTAGACACAGCCATTGAGAAACTGCTAAAAACCAATGTCTGAGGCCGCAGTCGGCTACTGAGAACTCAGTTCGTGTAGGTTGGGTGCAACGACGTGAAACCTAACAGCAGCAGGCTTTGTTGGGTTCTGCTATCGGGCCACCCAACCTACACATCAAAGCTTGACAGACCACTTGATAGAGTTGCTCCAGATCACCCTGAACTATACTAAAGTCAGCCCATTTCCCTGCTGAGGGCTGTGTATGACTCAACAACTGGTTAACGTAGGAGCCCACACCTTCGAGGACTCAGACGAGTATCCCGACGGCATCGTGACGGCCATTGATACTAGTCATCTCGTGATCGAAGATGATACCCCTGTGGATAATTTCCAATCTGCCCAGCAGCAACGGCTGCTGATCGACCCCCTCTACGGAGCGAAGCCAATTCCCCTACCGTTCATTGCTGAAGCCGATGTGGGCGTGTTTTACCACCTCAAGGGCGACCCGATTGTGCCCGATGTGTTGCTGAGCCTGGGGGTACAACGGGCTGAAGACCTCTCCCAGCGAGATAATCGCACGTATTTTGTTTGGCAATTTGGCAAAGTACCTGATGTCTGTATGGAAATTGTGTCTAACCAGGAAGGGGCCGAGCTATCCCTCAGCCAAAAAGCCCGCCGTAAAGGGAAAACCCGCAGCAAAAAAGAGATTTACGCCCAAATTGGGGTGCCCTACTACGTCGTGTTCGACCCGCTGCGACAAATCCAGGGCGAACCAGACATGGCCGGTGCTCTGTTGCGGGTGTGGGCGATCTCGTCCACGGGCTACCTTGAGCTAACGCCACCCCAGGGCATCGCCAGCACCGAGTCCTCCGTTTGGTTAGACGGCATTGGTTTAGGGCTTACCCTGTGGCAAGGCCCCTTTGAGGAAGAAACACCCAGACTGTGGCTGCGGTGGTGTGACCAGGATGGGCAGGTAATTCCTACCGGCGCAGAGGGCCAGGAAACTCAGCGCCAGCGAGCCGAGGCCGAAGCCCAGCGAGCTGAAACTGAACGTCAGCGGGCCGAAGCCGAAGCCCAGCGAGCTGAAACTGAGCGCCAGCGGGCCGAGCGATTGGCTGAACGACTCCGAGAGCTAGGTCTTAACCCAGATGACCTTTGAGCAACCCAGATGGCCTTTGAGCGCTGGTGGCAGGCCGGTTAGCCCGATAGCCCTGTCCGGCTTGGGTAGCGGCGCAGCAGAGAGAAAAACCTCTGGCTGTCAAAACTACGGGGATCCATGCGCGTGCCAGAACGATCCACCGACTGGTGGGTGGTGATGCGGCTGTCGGGGATGGTCGTTTGAGCCAGAAGCCAGGCCAGGGAGTCGTACTGGGCCTGCGTATAGCCACTGTGGCTACGATTATTGTTGAAGCCGTCCCCAGGGGTTTCTAACGACACGTGGTAAGCAAAGTTGTTGACCGAAGGTGGAAAGTTAGGGTTAGTGCGCACCGTTTCTGGCCCGTTTGGCCCGTTAAATATCGAGTTACCCGCGCCAAAGGCCCGCTTTTCGGGAGGCACGATATAGTAAACTGTGCCCTCCCGACCAATTAAGGTATGGTAGCTAACCTGGTCTTCATCCCTGGGGTGGGGGGTGCGAAACAGGTTAATGGCGCTCTGGGCTGAGCCTACGGTTTCGTGGATCACGACAATAAACTGGTTCTGTGCCGGTCTGCCGTTGATGTCGGTGGCAAAGCGATCGCCATAATTAGTCGGATCAGCCAAAACCGTAATCTGGCGGGGCACCGATTGAGCGATCAGCGTTTCGGCGGGCACCTTAAAGTCCGTGGGGCCAGCCTCCAAGGCTTTGAGCGGGCTCAACTCAACCAGTTCAGTGGGCCAGGGCGGCAACCCGACGATACTCAGCACCGGCTGAAGGGGGATAGCGGCCTGCATTGGCCCCATCCAGAGACCAAGCCCTAACATCAGCACAAACCCAAACAGACTGATAATCCAGCGACGCGCCACGATAATCCCCCTTGCCATTGCACTATTCAGCCCTCAGAGCCGGAATGCTCTGAATTTCACCGCCATTTGTATTTAACTCTGACCAGGAGCCTCTAACTGTAAAGCAACCACCAAAATCAGGCAGTTGCTT
>CAYUBC010000631.1:0-2331 GCA_964442885.1 uncultured bacterium
CCTGGAAAATTATGCCAGCATCAAAGCCAGCCTGCTCCACCGTTCGGAGTATGCCGTTTTTAATGGCGATGACGCCTACCTGCGCCAGCATGGCCCGACCCAATTTCCCCAGGCCTACTGGACGAGCGTCCGGGGCCAGGCGGCCCTAGCGCCCCAGCCAGCCAGCACCTACCTGGAGGCTGGCTGGGTGATGTTTGCAGGCCAGCCCATCGTCAGGGCGGCGGCGCTCAAAATGGGCGGCGACCACAACCTGCAAAACCTGCTGCTAGCCGTAACCGCAGCCTGCCTGGCTGGGGTTGAGCCGGAAGCCATTGCTCTGGGTGTCTCCAAATTTCCCGGTGTGCCCCACCGGCTGGAACACATCTGCACCTGGCAAGGTATCGACTTTATTAACGACTCCAAAGCTACCAACTACGATGCCGCTGAAGTGGGTTTACGCTCCGTAGCGGCCCCGGCTATCCTAATCGCTGGCGGCGAAGCCAAAGCAGGAGACGACGGCCCCTGGTTGGAAAAAATCCAGGAAACCGCCGCAACGGTGTTATTGATTGGGGCAGCTGCGCCTCAATTTGCCCAGCGCCTGGAGGAGATTGGCTACACCTCCTACGAAATGGTTGACACCATGGAGCGAGCGGTTAGCCGAGGGGCAGACCTAGCGCCAGCTTTAGGCGCTAGCGTGGTTCTACTTTCCCCGGCCTGCGCCAGTTTTGACCAGTACCCCAACTTTGAGGCCCGGGGTGACCACTTCCGGCAGCTTTGCTTGGGCCAGTTCGCTTAAAACTCCCCCAAACTGGTTAGTCGGTGCCCTATGGATGCATTTAGCCTCCTGAGGCATCCAAGTAGCTGGTAGACACGGTCTACCGGCGTGATTGACTCTCTAAAAAGTCTGTTAACCGAGTCAGGGTGTTATTCAGCTTTTCTTCAACGGGCGGCTCAGCATCAGCAGCGGCCTCCTTCATCTTGGCTTTTTCAAAGGCGCGCACGATCAAATACAGCACAAAGGTGATCACCAGAAAATCGATCACCGCGCCCAAAAAGCTACCCAGGCGAATGCCGGGGCCAATCACAGCCTCTCGCCAGTCAGTACCGGCTTGAGCCAGCAGCGGGTTCAACACCGCAGGCATGATGATGTCTTCCACGAGGGAAGAAATAATCGCCCCAAAAGCGCCGCCGATGATTACCGCCACTGCCAGGTCTACCACGTTCCCCTTCAGGGCAAAATTCCTGAGGTCATCCCAAAAGCCCCGAGTTCGAGCCCGCACACGACGACCAGCGTTTCCGTTTGCCATAGGTAATCCTCTTCACAGACCTGCTTATATTGAGCCATTACCGGGCCAATCTGTAAAGAAACTGTAAAACCAAGGCCAATGTTACGGTTGCGCCGGTTCTAGTTCGGAGAGCACCTCTGGTGGTAGAACCCGCACCTGATACAGCCGAAAGGGAGGCTGGCTCAGGGCATCCACGTAGGTGGAGCTGAGGAAAGGGGTGTACTCTGGCCGCTCGGCCACGTAAACCTGGCTAAAGGCCACGATCAGCGACTTATTAATGGCTCGCGTCATCACCAGGGCGTCGTCAACTCCCTGGTCAACATGCTGGTCAAGGTTAAACCAGTTACTGGTCAGGCGCGTTATGCCAGGGCTATGGGAGGTATTTTCAGCCAGGTAAAGATAGCGTTCTGGCTCAGTTAACCAGCTAAAGGCAGACACCTGCTGGGGCACCACGGGCGTCACAATGTCGAAGGCCCCGCTAAACATCATCACCGGCACGTCGATACGGCTGATGCCACGCGGCCCCAATAGGTTAGACACCGTGGCAAAGGCCATTACCATCTTTACCCGCTCATCCTGCGTGCCGGTTTCACCCAATTGTTGGACGACCTCTGGCTGGTCCAAGAGTTCTAAGGCACGGCACTCTAGCACCATGGCAGCATCCACAATCAGGTTGGCCTGGGGGTCACAGCGCTGGGCGAGGCGCTCAAAATCAATTGTGGCACCCCCCAGGGCCAGAACTGTATAGCCGCCAAAGGAGTGACCAATCGCCGCTACGCGATTGACGTCTAACTTGCCCTCAAAGGTGGTCGCGTTGAGCCGCTCCAGTTCGTCGAGCAGATAGCTGACATCCAGCGGGCGATCTAAGAATTCACGGGCTTTGAAGGTTTCGTTCGACAACCCGCTAAACATCGCCTGCTTCTGGCTAAAGTTGCTGCCAATGTGTTCTGGCAGCGCCACCGCAAAGCCGTGGGAGGCGACGTGGGAGGCAATATCGAGGAAATTATCAGGGCTATCTCCCAGTCCGTGGGAAATTACCACCACAGGGATAGCGCCCTGGATCTGC
>CAYUBC010000632.1:0-2329 GCA_964442885.1 uncultured bacterium
GGCTAAATTAGCCTGGTAGTCGCCAAACTTAGGATTGGTAGTCGGCACCAGCATGGGGTCGGTATTCGCCAGGGATTCTCCAAAGGCCGCCACCAGCGCTTGCTGCAACTGTGCCGTAAGCTGTGCAATTGTAGATTTCATGGTTGATTGGCCTACCTCAGCGTTACTATCCCAAAACGACCTATGACTAACCCCCACCTGCCCCAACCCCTGCTCACGGCCAGCGCGATCGCCGCCCTCCCCACCGAGGTGTTTGTGCACCCTCTCAATCCTAAAGCAATCCGCCACGGCAAATCCCTGGGGGATGAAACCGGGCTGCACCACATCGGCATTCACCTAGTGCGCGTAGAGCCAGGGCACGACTCAACCCAGTACCACGTCCACCAGGCGGAGGAAGAATTTATCTACATTCTCTCTGGCCGCGGCCTGGCCGAACTGGGCGAAGACGTGGTGGAAGTTGGCCCTGGCGACTTTATGGGCTTTGCCGCTGGCGGCCTGGCCCACAGCCTCAGTAACCCCTTCACCGAAGACCTGGTTTATCTGGTAGGCGGCATGCGCCTGGACTTTGATATTTGCGACTACCCCAAAGTGAACACCCGCCTCTACCGCCGCGGCTTGCTCCGCGACTACGAAGTTCTGAACTCGGACAGGTCGAATTCCTAATCTTCCGACCCGGCCTGCCCTTCTGCTCTCTGCTTTGCTCTGTTGCTGTGGGGCATGGCTTTGTATTGTTATGGTGGTGTATGGCTTTGTATTGTTATGGTGGGGCTTTGCATGGCTTTGTATTGTTATGGTGGTGCATTGCTTCGCGAATGCACCCTACGTGGATCCACCTTTTTTTGGCCTTCTCTTTGGCCAAAACGAAGAAACCTATCGTTTTCGGTTGGTCTTTTGAGGGCAGCGCTACAGTGAAGCCAGGTGGATTGGGGGTGCCCTATGCAGAAACCTCGGCCAATGAGCCTGCGCAAACTGGTGCTGATGGCCGCCCTTCAGCTCAGCACCGTTTGGGATTTGGTGACAACCTTTCTGGGAATTTTACTGATTCTCGACAGCCTCAACCTGGTCACCGTTAGCCTGGCCACCATTGGCACGCTGATTGTAGTGGCCTTTAGCTTTGCGACCCGCTCCATTTGGCGACGGCGCAACCGGGCTAGCTTGCCGCTGTTTTTGCTGAGGATTGTTTGGGCAATGGCCATCCTGGTAGACCTGTGGACATCGCTGACCTGCAATGCCTGGTTTGTGGGCGACCATCCAGCGGGAGCCAGCCTCGCCCTAACCGATCTCCTGGGCCGCCTCAGCGCTGGCCAGGTGATCATTGTTGTGTTTGTCACCCTGGTCACGGGGGTAAGCCCCATCCTGGTGGGCTACCTGCGCGACCAGGATATTGATGCCTGGCTGGGGTAAACGCATCGAGCACCAACCTTACTAGATTTTACTGACTTGGGGTTAGCGCCCTGGCTTAATGGGCATGCTGACGTGAGTACAACTAACTAGACTTGAGGGCTAGGCCGCCGGTCTAACTGTGATCCTGCTGAAACAGAAAGCGGACATAAACTTTCTATCTCTGCAAGGTTTTTGCAGGGTTGGCTGGCTAGGATGGTCGCCAAGTCATTGAGGATTCACCCATGTCGCGGCAATTAGAGCGACTACTGGCGATTGATGCCTACCTACGTCAGCCAGAACGGCAAACCGCTACCTCTCTGGCGGCAGTGCTGGAGGTGAGCATACGGACGATCTACAACGACTTGGATTTTTTGCGCGATCGCTTCCATGCCCCGCTGGTCTACACCCGCACTCAGGGCTACCACTACACTGACCCGGACTGGCGCTTACCGACTATTCCCCTCACCAAAGGAGAGTTGTTTGCCCTAACGCTGGGGGCGAGAATGCTGGAGGCCTGGGCCGGGTCAGCCTACGCGGTAGATTTGCGATCGGCTGTAGCCCGCCTAGCGGAGCGGCTACCGGAAGAAACTTGGGTGGATCTGCAACAGGTGGCCGATGAGCGCATCATCTTTCGCTCTGGGGCAGAAATCAACCTCGACCCCGACATCTGGCACCACCTGGAAGATGCCTGCCGGGAGTCGAAGCAAGTGTGGATGCGCTATTACACCGCCAGTCGAGATAGCGACTCAGAACGGGTGATTGACCCCTACGTGCTGCACATCTACCGGGGCACGAACCCCTACATCATTGGCTGGTGCCACACTCGCCAGGAAGTGCGCTGGTTTCGGGTAGACCGCATTCGAGAACTACAGCGGCTCGATATAGCCTTTGAACGCCAGCCCGACTTTAATGCCAAAGACCACCTGGAGATGATCTTTCAGCACGA
>CAYUBC010000633.1:0-2315 GCA_964442885.1 uncultured bacterium
GGCACCAAAAAACTGGCCATCAAAATGACGCCAAAAATTGGCACTAACCAAAAGGCAACCGCATTTAGCCGCGGAAAGGCCATGTCTCGTGCCCCAATTTGCAGAGGCACCAGATAGTTGGCCAGGCCATTTAACACCGGAAACGTCCACATGAAGAGCATGATGGTGCCGTGCATAGTGAACATGGCATTGTAAACTGTGCGATCCACCAGGTCAGAGGCGGGGGTAACCAACTCTCCCCGCATCACCATGGACAGAAAGCCACCAATCAGAAAAAACACAAAGGCGGTCACAATGTACTGAATGCCAATCACCTTATGGTCGGTGCTGAAGCTAAAAAAACGCCGCCAGTTTTCCGGCTCTCCGGGCACTGGTTGCTCTCGCTGAGGAGTTAGGGCCTCTACAGAAAGGTCAGTCATGAAAAATATCCTAGGCAGGTAGGTAACAGCAATAGAGAAGAGAAAGTTAGGCCTGGATGACTTATCTGACCAGGTCAGGCATCGGAGCCGGGATAGTTCACTAGAGGAGCCGGGGCAGGTTCTACCGTTTTCCAACCGTGGCGATCTTGATTTCCTCCCTTGGCATTAAATTCGGCATAGGAGGGGTTAAGGCCGGGCTGGGGGGGGAGTGTCGCCACCTGGCTGAGCCACTGTTGGTAGTCCTGGGGAGATTCCACCACGACGTTGGCCTGCATAGCCGAGAAGTAGGTGCCGCTGTACTGCGAGTCGCGCAGCCGATAGGTGCCCTCGCGGATGGGAGTAAACTCAAAGTCGATGCGGCGACCAGGCACTACATCTTGCTTCACCCGAAAGGCTGGCACAAAGAAACCGTGCAGCACGTCCTCAGAGGTCAGGGCCAGTTTAACGCGGGTGTTGCTGGGCAGGTGTAGCTCAGTGCTGGTAACGCCCTGCTCAGGGTAATAAAACTCCCACACCCACTGGCGCGCATGAACCTCGATTTCCTTGGGTTGGGCTAAAACCTGGTCAGGAGCAAGGGGCGCCGCGATCGCCTGTGCCATGCCCATGTGGATATGCTCCATTGGTCCCAGAATGCCCATCTGGTCGTAGATGCGGTAGCTGTAGGTGGCAATCCAAATGACCAGAACGATGGGAACAGCCGTCCACACCACTTCAAGAGGCAGGTTGCCCTCAATCGGCGGGCCGTCGCTTTCATCATACTTGGCCGCCCGCTGAAACAGCACCGAGTACAGTATCGTACCCGCTACTCCCAGAAAGATAAAAGTACCGAGGGTAGTCAAAAAGCTGAACAGATTATCCACTAGTACCGCCTCGGCCGAGGCAGGTACTGGCATCCAGGTGTAGGCCAGCTGGCCCACCCACAGACTGATTGCGGTTAGCACGCCTGCAATGGCCGCCAGCTTTAGGATCAAACGAATAGTCATAAAACTCTAGAACAATAAACTCTAGAACAAACCAGGCCAAAGCACATTTAGCACTGACAGATCTTCTCCTGCCCGCAGCAGGCGGTCGGCACTAATGTGAACGCCAAACTCCGCTGCCAGTTGAGCACCCAGGGTGCCGTGGGCAAACATCAGCGCAAACACCCCCAGACCCGTCAGCAAGTATGACCACTGCACCTGGCGAGCCCTGTCTTTGCGCCAGACATAGCGCTGAAAGCCACGCCAGATAGCCATACCCACAATAAACGCTAGCAGCAGTACACCGCCTACACCATGCCAGAGCATGGTTTCTAAACTGTAGAGCCCCCAGGCGCTGGTAGTGTCGCTGGGAGGCTGGGCCAGCAACATCTCGTAGAAGCCAGACGCCACGGTGAAGAACGTAATTACCGCAGCGGCGACGATGTTGAACCAGCCCACATCAAAGAAGTTAGAGCTCGTGGCCGGAATCGCCAGAAACTTAAACACTCGCTTCTCTAGAGGGAAGAGCGCTCCCACAATATCAAAGCTAATGGCGACAATGAACAGGCCTAAGGTCAGGTGTACCAGGTTCGGGTGGATGGGTAAGACGTAGGGCAAACCGTTTGGCCCCAGTTGGTCGCCGAACTGATTAATCAAATCGGGGGTCATTACAGCACTCCGTCGCGAACGGCTTCCACCACCTCAACGGTGTGCAGGCCATAAATCCACACCAGTTTATCGCCCAGATAGGTCTGGAACAGCACCAAACCCGTCAGCAACGCTCCAGCCCCAAGATAGGCTAGAGGTATCGACTTTGAGTCGCGCATGCGCAACACGTATCGCCAGCCAGTAATAGCGGCAATGATGCCAGATAATGACCAGCCCAGGATTGTGTGCAGGTTAAGGGTAGATTCCGCAGAGGCGGCGTAGGGCTCAG
>CAYUBC010000634.1:0-2308 GCA_964442885.1 uncultured bacterium
TGCCTTCGTCGAGCAGGGAGTCATTGGCAATTTCCATACCCGTCAGGTCAGTGACCAGGGTTTGGAAGTTGAGCAGCGCCTCTAGCCGTCCCTGGGCAATTTCGGGCTGGTAGGGGGTGTATTGGGTGTACCAGCCGGGATTTTCTAACACGTTGCGCTGGATGACAGGTGGGGTGATGGTGTTGGCATAGCCCAACCCCAGGTAGGAGCGCCAAACCTGGTTTTGAGCCGCTATAGCTCGTAATGTGGCCAGGGCGGTAGTCTCGTCTAACCCCGTGGGCAGGTCTAGCGGCGTTTGCAGCCGAATTTCAGTCGGCACGGTGGCGTCTATCAGGTCACTGAGGGAGGCATAGCCCAGCACAGCCAGCATAGCGGCAGTTTCTTTCTCAGTTGGTCCCAGGTGACGCTCCACAAAAGGGCTCCAGCCACAGGTTGATGCGGCTGGTTTGGCACCATTGCCCTGGTTGACGTTGTCAGAAAAGTCTGAGTTAAGGGCCAACGGAGAGATTGTGCTGGTTTCAGAGAAGGCTTGCGTCATACCGGTTTGTGGCTTGCTCCCAATCAACAACTAAAACCGGGATAGCGCCTAGTCTGGCGCTCCCGGCTGCATCACTCTTTATATTCTGAAACAAACCAGCCGATTTCGCTGCAACCGATGGCCTAACCTTCTACCTGTTCTTTATACTCTTCTGCTGACATGGCATCGTCTAGGTCGTCTAGGTTTTCGGCTCTGACGCGAATCAGCCAGCCGTCGCCGTAGGGGTCGTCGCCAATTTGTTCGGGAGCTTCGATCAGCGCCTCGTTGCGTTCTAGCACCTCGCCGTCCACGGGCGACTTTAGTTCCTCAACCGCTTTAACCGATTCCACATTGCCAAAGCGCTCGCCCTTTTCAACGGTGTCGCCAATTTCTGGCAACTCCAGGAATACAATGTCGCCCAACTGGTCAATAGCAAAGGCCGTAATCCCCACGGTGACGACCCCTTCCTCTTCATCCACACGGGCGTACTCGTGGCTATCTAGATATTTCAGCCCTTCGGGATATTCAAATGCCATGATGTAACCTCACATCCCCTAGAAAGTGTTTTCCCCGGTTCAGCCTCAGGGTGGTTCAGTGTCAGTTTGCCATGAGACCAGAAATTTGGAGCAGCCACTTTCCTGGCTTGCTGCCTGCCTAACTCGGACTGACGCCCTGCCGGTATTAGCCTGAGCCAGATCAGCCTGGTTATAGAGCATGCCAGAGCCAACCGCTAGGCGATTGGGCTGAATACAATTATGAAAAACACTCTAAAAACTGTCCCCTACCGCTAGCGATTTTGAGTCTTGTGTCTACAATGGGGCTTGTACCTTCGGTCAGGTTCTGCCCCCTGCCATGGCGACACCTCCAGAACCCTCTCAGTCTCGTACTCTTCTAAAGACAGTTACCCAGGCGTTTCAAGCTGTTCAGGCCAAGGTAGATTTTTCTAAGCTGGCCGTTAAGCCCGGGGCGCGTTCGGCTGAGCTAGAGGTGCTCTACAACGGCCAGCAAACCACCTATCCTCTGGTGGGCGAGCATTACGTCATGGGGCGCAGCTCCTCCCAGTGTGATATTGTTGCCGCCAGCCCCATCGTCAGCCAGGTACACGCTACCCTGACGCGGGACGTGAACCGGCCAGGGCAACCCTTTGTCCTCAAGGATCGCAACTCAACCAACGGCATTTATCGCGGCAAGAAGCGCCTCGCCCGCACGGTGATGAACCATGGCGACATCTACACCCTGGGGCCAGGAGAGTTGATTGATGCGGTTACTCTGCGCTACCTGGATCCGCCGCCCTGGTATGTCAAGGCCGCCCGCTACACCCTCTACGGCTTTACTGGCGTTTCCCTGGCGGTAGGGGCCTGGATTGTGGGGGTGGAGTGGCCCAAAATTCCCATGCGGCCTTTGCCGGACTCGGTGCAGGGGCCAGTCATGATCTACGCTGAAGAAGACGGTGTGTCAGTTCCTTTGCGGGAGCAGCGCAACCAGGCTCACCTGGAGCTACAGCGCATGTCAGACTTTTCGCCCTACCTGCCCAAGGCGCTGGTTGCCTCCGAGGATACCCGCTACTACTGGCACCTGGGTGTGGATCCGATTGGCATTGCCCGCGCTTCCCTGGTAAACCTGCGAGGCGGCGCGATCCGCCAGGGCGGCAGCACCATTACCCAGCAGTTGGCCCGCAGCGTCTATCGCGAATACGTTGGCACTGACGACTCCGCTAGCCGCAAGATCCGCGAAGCAATTGTGGCCCTGAAGCTGGAGACGTTTTACAGCAAAAATCACCTGCTGCTGACC
>CAYUBC010000635.1:0-2297 GCA_964442885.1 uncultured bacterium
GGAGCTGCAGGCTTCCCCTTTTTTGGTGCGCATGACCGGCTGCCCCAATGGCTGTGCCCGCCCCTATTTGGCGGAGTTGGGGTTGGTGGGATCCACGCCAGAACATTACCAAGTGTGGTTGGGAGCGAGCCCAGAGGGGGATCGCCTCGCCCAAGTCTTTCAGGAACGGGTTCACATCGACCAGATTGTCCCCCTGATGGGATCCCTGTTGCGGCTTTACAAGCAGGAACGCCATCCCAAGGAAACCTTCGGAGACTATTGCCACCGAGTCGGGATCCCCTATTTACAGACACAAATCCAATCAATCGTTTGAGGTTTCCGGTATCCTCAGGCGAGGCAACCCCTTGAAGGTGAGGGATCCGCTAGAAACGAGACCAAGCCTGCAGCCATTCCCGTAGCGTTTCCAGCCATCCGGTCGGCTGTGTCGTTGCCAAAGGGGATCCCGTGGCCGGGTCTTCCTGTGGAAGTAGGCTGGCCTGTCTGAGATGTACTGCGTAAACCCGAATGGGCTTGGCGTTGGGGGAGAGTTTCACGGGGTGCGCCTGCACTTGCGAGAGTTGCTCCTTCACCGCTTGATACACGGGTGTGGATATCAGTAACTGGGAACTGAGCTCCACATTGGCAGACTCTAACCAAGTGGCGAAATTCACCGATTTACCAAAGGCGGAAACCCGTTGTGGGTCTTGAGGATCGATATTCAGCAAAATGGTTGGCCCATAGTGGATCCCCAGGGTGAGGCTGACCTCTGGGTAAGAGAGTTCCCGCAGAGTGGTGTTTAGGTTGGCCACCGATTCCAGGAGCGCTAACCCCGTTTGTACGGCTTGTCGTACTGCTTCCTGAGGATTCTTGAGGCCAAAAAGAGCCAGACTTTTGAAGCCGTTGTGGCTGGCCAATACCCCCTGATACCGCTGCACGAGCGCACCCATTTGGGTAAAGTAGCGGCCCAAGGTATAGACAATGTCGTAGGGAAAGTTATCTTCGTCAAAGGTGGCCATCCCCCGCAGGGAAGCACTGAGAATGGCTGCGGAAACTTGGCTGCCAATGGAATGAGCCCGCAATTGGTGTTGGGCTACCTCCACATCTTCACTGTCGATGACTAGCCGTTGCAGCGTGACATCTCCGGTGATGCGAGTTTGGCAGGCTAGCCGGATATGAACAGGTAAATCTAGCCGTTCGGCCAATTTCTTCTCGGCTGGAGTCATGCTGCGACAATGTTCGCTGCCTTCCAGGATCATGATGCGACAGGTGGAGCAGGCGGCATTACCCCCACAGGCATGGGCATGGCGCACCCCCGCATCGAGAAGGTTCTCCAGGACACTGTGGAGGGGGTTGGCCTCAAACACGAGGTTGTCAGGGCGACAGGTGATCTGCATAGTTGGAGCCGTCAAAAGAGACTTTCAAGAACGCCTAATAACGAATACGGAGCTGCCTCCGGTTTGGATACGTTTTCCCTCAACTGGCCGCCACAATTCAGATGATAGAGTACAGAAAAGTCTGTGCGAGCCGTTTCATGCCTCAGTCCAAACCCAACGAATCTCCGATCCGCAAACTATTCAAAACCCTGGTGTTGGTGATTGGGCCGCTGATCTTGCTCAGCTTCTCCTTTGGCCCGCTGTTGCAAGCTTTTGAACCGTCCAGTTCGGCAGATACCAGTTTGATCACCGAACAACTGCAAACGGAAGCTGATGGCTATCGAGCCGTGCTGGAGCGGGAGCCGGATAACCGCATTGCCCTGGAAGGGTTGATTAACACCCAGCTACAGTTGAACGAGCTGCAGGGGGCGATCGAGCCGTTGACCAAGTTGGTGGAGCTGGAGCCAGAGGATCGGGGTCTGCGGGGCTTTTTGGCCCAAATCCAACGGGAAACCGGCGACTTTGAAGGGGCGGTCGAACAATTGCAAATCCTTTACGACGGGGATCCCCGCGACAGTCAGGTTTTGGAGGAGCTGGCCAATACCCAGGTGATCTTGGGTCGCAACTCGGAGGCGATTGCCCTGTTAGAAAATCATCTCAAGGAGGTGCCGGAGGACAATGATGCCCGACTGCGTCTGGCCTTCGTCTACGCCCGTGACAACCAAACCGACAAAGCGACTGCCCTTTATGACGAGATGATCGCGGCGGATCCCAGCGATTTTACGCCTGTGTTGGGGAAGGCGATGGCCCTCAGTTCTGCGGAAGATGAAACCCCCCGGGCACAAGCGCCAGGGCTGTTTGATCAAGCCGCCCGCTTGGCCCCACCCCAAATTCGGGAACAGATCGAGCGGGAAGCAGAACTCTACGCTCAGTTGAATCAGCCCC
>CAYUBC010000636.1:0-2290 GCA_964442885.1 uncultured bacterium
TGAACCTTAAATTTTGGATTTTAGATTTTGGATTTTAGATTTTGGATTCCGCCTTCCGCCTTACCTACACTAGGACTATGCAATCGGGAGAGTGGCCGTGATCAATATCAAGCCCTGGCAGTGGGTGATTTTAGCGTTGCCGCCGTTGGTGATTGTGGGGTTTGTGACAGCGGCAGCGGGGGTACAAATCCATGCCTGGGGATTGAGCTGGGTTTGGGCAGTCATGGTGCTGGTGCTGGTAGGCTGGCGCTGGCTACTGGCTCGCTGGACTCGTCCGGTGCGGCAGCCGATGGCGGCGGCTTTAGAGCAGGCCAAGCAGGAGTTGGAGGCGGCGGTGGAAGAGGCCACTCTGGATCCCTCGACCTTGCCGCCCTCGGTGGCCAGGGAGGCCGAGGCCAGGCTTGAACAGATTTTAGACGCCGCTGGCCAGGATCCGCCGTTGTGGGAAGACTGGGATGCCTTCTGGCAGCGCTGTCGAGACGTAGTTACGGCGGTGGCCCACGCCTACCATCCAACGGTCAAGTATCCCCTCCTGAATATTTACGTGCCCGATGCCTATGGCCTACTGCGCGGCACCCTGGAGGAGATGGATCAGTGGCTGGAGTCCCTCTCGCCGGTGCTGCGGCAGGTGACGGTGGGGCAGGCGGTGCAGGGCTATGAGGTGTACCGGCAGCTAGAGCCTTCGGCGCGTAAGCTCTGGCAAGTTTGGGGATGGACACAGTGGCTGCTGAACCCGGCAGCGGCGGCGGCCCGCACGCTCAGCCAGCCTGCTAGCGATGGGGCTAACCAGCAGTTGTTGGGTAATCTCAGTGCCCTGCTGCGAGAGGCCACCCTGCGCAACCTCTACCGTCAGGCGGTGGCCCTCTACAGCGGCAGCCTGCCCACTATGCCGCTGCCTAAATCCTCAGAGAAAGCCCTGGCGACGGTTAAAACGCAGACCCTGCGCGACATTTTAGACCAGGCGGAACCCGTTGAGCAGGTGGCCCAAAAACCCCTCAACATTTTGCTGGTGGGGCGCACGGGGGCCGGTAAAAGCAGCCTGATCAATACGCTGTTTGCCGCTGACCAGGCCGAGGTGGATGTACTGCCCAGCACCGACGCCATTCGCAGCTACCGCTGGCAGGCAGACAACGGCGAGACTCTGACCCTGTGGGATTCTCCCGGTTATGAACAGGTCAACCGCGAAGACTACCGCGACACCCTGGTCGATTACGCCCACCAGGCCGACCTGCTACTGTTGGTTACGCCCGCTCTAGATCCAGCCCTGCAAATGGATGTGGATGTGCTGGCCGACCTGCGCCAGGCCGTGCCCGACCTGGGGGCGATCGCCGCCGTTACCCAGGTGGATCGGCTACGCCCCATTCGCGAATGGCAGCCACCCTACGATTGGCAGTGGGGTAATCGCCCCAAGGAAGTGGCCATTCGCGACGCTACCCAGTATCGGCAGGTGCAGTTTGGGGAGGTGTGCGATCTCGTGCTGCCCATCGTCACCTACGACCGGGCTAGCCAGCGTCAGGCCTGGAATGCCCATGCCCTGGCCAGCACCCTGATCGAGCTGATTGACCCCACCCAGGAGCTAAAGCTGGCCAGGTTTTTGCGCGATCGCGACGCCAAAGTGACTGCCGCCGCCCGGCTAATCGAGCGCTACCGCGTGCAGATGAGCACCACCCAAGGCCTAGCCGCCTTTCTAAAAAGCCCCATCCTTCAGTTTTTGGCCACCCTCACCACCGGCACGCCAACCCTGGCCTACCTGCTGGCCGAGCAAATTCCCATCGAGCAACTGCCCGTAGTCATTGGCAAGCTCCAGCTCGCCTACGACCTCTACAAAGTGCTGGCGGCTAATACCATCCGCCTTGACCTGCTGGCTCTCTGGCCCCTGCTACTAGAACACAACACCCCCCCCGACCGCGCCGCCTGGGCCTTTGGCCACGCCATGGTGGAATACTGGACACAGACCCTCACCATCGAGCAAACCCAGGCCCGCATTGACCACTACCTGACCGAGTTTGATACCCAGAACCAGCCCTAATCTAGATTCCATCGGTTGACGAACCGCGTTGCTCTTCGATAAGGCAGGAAGAAACAGGGTGTTTCTTAGGAGGGTTTTAGCCCAGCTTTTGCTCAACACCGAGGTCTGCCGATAGAATCCTGGGATCTCACCTAACTTCACCATCCAACGGGCATGGTAAATTGCAGGTTATGTTTGACACCGTCTGCAAATTCCTGGTCGAAACTTTTTCCGCCGACTTTGCCGCCTGGCTGCTGGGCGCACCCATCACCCTCACCGAAC
>CAYUBC010000637.1:0-2287 GCA_964442885.1 uncultured bacterium
CGGAGTAATCCCAGGAGTGCATCTGGCGGAAGGGCAGGGCCATCTTCTGGAAGACATACTTCTCTTTGATGCCAGCGGCGATCAGGTCGGGCTTGAGTTCCTTAGCAAATTCCTCAAACTCGTAGCCGCTGATGTCGTCGTAGATGACGGTGCCTTCGTTGACGTACTCGGCGGTGCGTTTGTAGTCGTCGCCGTGGCCGAATTCGTAGCCGGTGCCAATCACCTCCATACCCAGGTCGGTAAAGGCAGGCACAACGTGGCGGGGGCGCAGACCACCGACCATCATCATCACCTTCTTGCCTTCCAGACGAGCCTGATATTTCTCCACAATGGCATCCATGCGGGGCTGATATCTGGCAATGACTTCTTCAGCTTTGGCCTGAATGGTTTCGTCAAACTGGGCGGCAATCTTGCGCAGAGATTTGGCAATTTGGGTGGGGCCAAAGAAGTTGTACTCCAGCCAGCCAATGCCATACTTCTCTTCCATAAACCGGCAGATGTAGTTCATAGACCGGTAGCAGTGAATCAGGTTGAGCTTGGCCAGGGGAGTCATCACCACTTCGTTGAAGGTGCCATCCCCAGAGAACTGGCAGATTACGCGCAGGCCAATTTCCTCTAGTAGCATGCGGCTGGGCCAGGCGTCTCCACCAATGTTGTAGTCACCGATGATGTTCACATCGTAAGGGCCGGGTTCGTAGCCTTCTGGCAGTTTGCGATACTCATCGGCCTTGGGCAATACCCAGTCCCGCACGGTGTCGTTAGCAATGTGGTGTCCCAGAGATTGCGACACACCCCGGAACCCTTCACAACGAACCGGAATTACCGGCTTGCCGTATTCCTTAGCTTTCTTCCGAGCTACGGCTTCAATATCATCCCCAATTAACCCCACCGGGCATTCCGATTCAATCGTGGTGCCCTGGCTGAGGGGGAAAAGTTCTTCCACTTCATCGATTAATTTGTCGAGCTTTTTGTCGCCGCCAAAGACAATGTCGCGCTCCTGGAAGTCGGAGGTGAACTGCATGGTGCCAAAGGTGTCTACCCCGGTGGTGCCAATGTAGTAGTTACGGCGACCTGACCAGGAGTAGTAGCCGCAGCCTACCGGGCCATGGCTGAGGTGAATCATGTCTTTAACTGGGCCCCAAACCACCCCTTTAGCACCAGCATAGGCACAGCCACGGGTGGTCATAACGCCAGGAACAGACTTTTTGTTGGACTTCACGCCGCAATCGGCCTTTTCGGCCTCTTGAACGCTGATGTGCTTGGCCCGTAGTTTTTTGGCTTTTTCGGGATAGGCCTCTAGCACCTCGTCAATGAGTGCTTTTTTGTCTTCTAAGGTAGCCATAATGCCCTCTCAGTTAGGGTGGATGGGAATGAATGGGGGACGGGAGAGATTCCAGGGGTCTTCTGGGTTGAGCCAGGGTCAGGAGAGATCCCAGGGTTCCTTTGGGCTAAGCCAGCAAACTTGAGTCACTAGCCCAGAACCCTGGAATTTAACCCAACTGGCCGAGAACCCTGGGGTCTGGCTCAAAGGAACCTAAACAACTGCGACAGATTGATCGGCTGCTATCGCCTCTTGATATTTCTCATCGCTATCCAAAATGCCGAACTCAATCAACAGTTCTTCTAGTTCGTCCATGCTGATGGGCGTGGGAATGGTCAGCTTCGTGTTGTTGATGATCTTGTCGGCCAGTTGGGCGTATTCCCCAGCTTGCTTACTGTTGGGGGCATACTCATTCACCGTCATGCGGCGCAGTTCAGCGTGTTGAACCACGTTGTCGCGGGGCACGAAGTGAATCATTTGGGTGTTGAGTCTTCTGGCCAGTTCTTCGATCAGCTCAACTTCTTTGTCAGTGTTCCGGCTGTTGCAGATTAGGCCGCCCAGTCGCACACCGCCGGATTGAGCATATTTCAAAACGCCTCGGGAAATGTTATTAGCCGCGTACATGGCCATCATTTCGCCGGAAACTACGATGTAAATTTCCTGGGCTTTGCCTTCCCGAATGGGCATGGCAAAACCACCGCACACTACGTCGCCCAATACGTCGTAGGAGACGAAATCTAGATCTTCGTAAGCGCCTTCTTCTTCCAGGAAGTTGATGGCGGTGATAATACCCCGACCGGCACAGCCTACGCCGGGTTCGGGACCACCCGACTCAACGCACTTAACGCCGCGATAGCCTACTTGCAATACCTGGTCAAGTTCGACATCTTCAACGGCACCGAGTTCGGCAGCCAGTTGTAGCACGGAAGTTTGGGCTTTGCTGTGCAGCATTAAGCGGGTGGAGTC
>CAYUBC010000638.1:0-2284 GCA_964442885.1 uncultured bacterium
AACACCCCTAAATGCAATCCATTATACAATTCTAACCTTAGATCCGGAAGAGCCTGATATTCTTAATGAAGGATGGGATTCTCCTGAAACTGAAGTATTGTTGATGACGCGTCCCACCCTTAGCAAAGTTGTTTATGTGCAACAGTTGGGACGTGGTACCCGAAAAGCTCCCATTAAAGACTATCTGCTGGTTTTTGACTTTATCGACAACACCAGCCGCTATGCTCAGGCCATGAGTGCCCATCGCCTCTTCCAAAAGCCTCAGTATCGTCCTGGTGCTCTTGTTGCTGCTCCTGGCAACCAGTTGGCGGAAGAAGCCGGAAAGTTTTCAACTGGGGAAAAACCATCGGCAATTTTGGCCTTACATTTATGGGCCGAAAAATACGAAGCCATCGACATCTTTCGCTGGCAAGATGAAGTGCAAGATATGTACCAGGCCAGCGAACTTGAAGCTGAACTGGGTATTGGTGAAAGCGTCGTGCGTCGTTGGGTCGAGGCCGGAAAACTTACCCCTGATCATTCCATACCCATTGGCGATCGGCTCTACCACTACTTCAAAAAGGATCGCATTGATAACATTCGCCAGCAGTTCAATATTGAGCCAATTAGTAAAGCCAATATCAAGGCAAAATTTTTTGAGTTTGTTGAACAAATGGACAGGCGCTATTCCTACAAACCAGTTTTGCTGCTGGGCCTATTGCAACTGGCCGACGAAGTGGGTCGTGTCAACGTACCCGACCTGGTGCAGTTCTTCAAACAGTTCTATACCCAGCGGCTCGAAAACGGCCAAATTGTCGAGCAACCCACCAGCCGCATGGCTCGCATTGCTGACCTCACCGACAGCGACATCGAACGCATTATGCTGGCCATGCCCTTTGAAAAATTCGAGCGGCGCAAACTTGTGCGGCGGCAAAAAGAGCTGACCCAGCTCAGGTTTGACCCCGTGCTGTGGCGGCAGCTTAGCGAAAGCGATCGGATTGCCCTGCAACAGATGGCTCAGACCGCCCTAGACCTGTACTATGGACTTTTCCCGGGCTAGCCTTGGGGTCTCCTAAATCTCATCGGGGTTTATGCCCAGCGATCGCAGGCGGGCCGCTAGGGCTTCGGCTCGTTGCTGGGCAGCATCTCGTTCCTGCTGGGCGGCATCCCGTTCCTGTTGAATGTGCTCGTTTTCCTCCTGAAGAGCCTCGCGCAGCAGCTCTAGTTCGTAGCGGCTGAGCAGTTTTGCTCCTGTTTGGGGATCATAAAACCGAAGTGCCTGGGCCGCTGGGGCCAAGCCCAGTTCGGGGTAGGACGGATGGAGTTGTAGGTCTAGCCCTAGAACTTGGCTGTGAATGAAGGGAAGTTCTGTGGAGCTGGAAGCCAGGGGCAGGGGTTGATAGGTACCCTCTACCAGTCGCGCTCCTTGCAGTTGGGGTTGGAGATAGTCGGCGGTGGGGTCGTATTGGAAATATTCTTCAATGCCTAAGCTAGCGTAGAGGCGGGGTTTTTCCTCCTGATCTTGGCGTTTGGTGCTGCGAGAGGTAATTTCCAGGACGAAATTGGGCAGCTTGCCGCCTTCCTGCCAGGTTTTATAGCTGCGGCGTTTGCGATTGCTAACCCCAAAAATGACGAATATATCTGGCGAAATGGAGGCTTTGGGGTTGCCCTCTTCGTAGTAGACAAACAGGTTGCCCGACACGTAGACATTAGGCCGTCCCTTGAAATAAAGTTTCAGCACCTCAACGCAGTACAGCAAGTAATCGCGAGTGGCGTCGCTTTCGGTCATCGGTTGTCCATCGCAGTCAGGGTAGATGATGGGCGCAGCGGTGAGTCCGGTGGGCTCGGCCATGGGACGGCATCCTTAGCGGGTCGGCATGGTTTCTATTATGCCATTGCCGTCCTTGCGGGCGGCAGCTCAGTCCTTGTCGCCTCGTACTAGGATCAGGGGGCCGTTGACCCGCCCTGTCTGACTATGATTTATCTTGACTACCACGCCACCACCCCAGCAGATCCTAGGGTAGCAGAGGTGGTTTTGCATGGGATGACCGAGGGCTTTGGCAATGCCAGCAGCATCGACCATGAGGTGGGCGATCGCGCCGAAGCCGCCGTCAAAGCCGCCACCCGTCACGTTGCTGACCTGGTAGGCGCTCCCCCCGCGACATCATTTTCACCTCCGGAGCTACCGAAAGCCTCAACCTCGCCATCCAGGGCACCATCAGTGCTCTACCTCCCCTCTCCCAAGTTGGGTGAGGGGCCGGGGGTGAGGGCAAACCCCGCATCGCCATGTCTACCGTTGAGCACA
>CAYUBC010000639.1:0-1343 GCA_964442885.1 uncultured bacterium
TTGCCCGGAGGCAAGAATGTTGAGTTGGTCGGCCATGGGTGGGGGATTCCTAGGTGCAGTTAAAAAATAGAATGGCGCTGAAGCATGGGTATATCCTGAGGATATTTACCGACTAGCCAGGGGCAGCCCCGGAGCAAACTCCCTTTCTCAGCGTTAACAATGCTGTAACTTAGTATCAAGGGCACAACAATAGCAAGTATTTGAGTTACTTTGCTGACCCAACTGTGCTAGAACCGTGCATCAACCCCTGATCTAAACGATCTGTTTTCCCCCTCCTCCCCCAGTTTTGCCGGCAGTATGGATGGACACACGCGATGAAAACCGTCTTGATTGTTGAAGACGACCTGGTTAATGCCAGGGTTTTTTCCAAAATTCTGACCAAGCGGGGTGGCTTGGCAGTCAAGCACACCGAAGATGTGGAAGAGGTAATGGCGATCGCCCGCAGCGGCGAGGCCGATGTGATTTTGATGGACGTTTCGCTGGCCCATAGTATGTACCAGGGTAAACCGATGGACGGCATTAAGATTACCCAACTGCTGAAGTCGGATCCTGATACCGCCAATTTGCCGGTCATTTTGGTTACAGCCCACGCCATGGAGGGCGATCGGGAAAGCTTTCTGAGCCAGAGCGGAGCCGATGGCTACATTTCCAAGCCAGTCATCGATCATCAGGAGTTTGTTGACCAAATCAAGTCAGCGATGGGGAACTAGTATAGGCACACTTGTACTATATCAGGTTTAATTCCGCAAGCCCCACGCCTGCCTAGGGGGAGGGATAGCGGCGCACCTGATATTCCCTGGCGTCAATAATCCGGTAGCTAAAGTCCAGGGCCGCATCGAACTGCTGCTCAATGCGGTCTAAATCCTCCTGGGGAATGGCCTTCCACTGCTCGCGGGTTTGCCAGCGAATGATGCAGACCACCTGATCGGCCAGGTTCGGGGAGATCCAGACTTCCTTAGAGATGAAGCCCGGATACTGGCTTAGGGCCGTCGTCCAAATGTCGTGATCGGTGCGAATAAAGGTTTCCCGATGCTCTGGAGGAACCGCAAAGGTTAGCCACTCTATCACCATAACGTTACCGCTGCAGGTTAAACACAAGGCTGAACAGAACCCCTCAGGCGCAACCGTCACCCAGGCGTTCCCTCAATAGACTAGCGTGCCTGACCAGGCAGTATCCCCCTTGCCACAGACGATTCTTAATACAGGGATTGGCTAATCGGTATGCAAAGGGGCGTGCTAAAAATTGGGTCTGGGATAATTCGGCACTCTAGATTAAAGACCTCGCGCACCAGGGCTTCTGTAATTACCTGGTGGGGCTTGCCCTGGGCCATAACCAGGCCATC
>CAYUBC010000639.1:1353-2280 GCA_964442885.1 uncultured bacterium
ATCGCGTAGAGCAATGAGGTGATGGCTATAGCGACTGGCCATATTGAGTTCGTGCAGCACCATAACAATGGTGCGTTGAGTATCGCGATTGAGTTTGTAGAGTAAATCTAGCACCTCAATCTGATGAGCCAGGTCTAAATAGGTGGTCGGTTCATCCAGCAGCAGGGTTTGGGTATCTTGCGCTAAGGCCGTGGCAATCCAGGCGCGCTGCCGCTGACCACCGGAGAGCGTATCCAGAGGGCGATTAGCAAAGTCATGCAGATGAGTAACCGAGATCGCCTCTTCTACCTTAATTTCATCGTCCTTGGACCACTGCTGCCACCAGGTCTGATGGGGATAGCGGCCCTGGGCCACCAATTCCCTGACCGTTAGCCCCTCTGGAGCCGCTGGGCTCTGGGGCAAAATACCCAGGCGTTTGGCTAAGGTTTGAGTCGACAGATGGGCGATCGCATCGCCATCCAAATACACCGCCCCGCCTTGGGGCTTCAGCAACCGGGCCAGTCCCCGCAGCAGCGTTGACTTGCCACAGCCATTCGGGCCAACCAGCGTCGTAATTTGACCTTGAGGAAGGGCTAAATCCAGTCCTTGAATAATGGTGTTGCCATCGTAGGCCAGCGTCAGCCTGCGGGTAGTCAGAGCAATTGGGGTGGCAACATCAAGCATCACTGTTACAAGTAAGTCCCAACAAAAGATTGAAGTAATTGTAGACCATCCCCACGGCTTCTTACCCTTTTATTCGTCCCCAGAATCAATCAATCCAGTAAATGGGCATGGCCTGAATGTTGAGCCGGTCAGAGTCAGGCTAACCAGCAGCAGCCCTACTGACCCACCGCCAGAATCAGAAGAGGCCGTCGCTTTATTGTCGAGCGAGAGAGTCTCAATATTTCTCCCTCTTCTTAGCTCAACTTTGTCCGTGTAAACTTTCAC
>CAYUBC010000640.1:0-2274 GCA_964442885.1 uncultured bacterium
TGTTAGGGCTTTCCTTAATTAACTGAATGAAGTCCTGGATGGTTTCTTCCGTGTCTCCCAGAGACTCGCCGTTAGCGGCCACCAGCACATCCCCGGGGCGAATGCCAGCCTGAGCAGCGGGGGACGTGTCTGACATAATCTGAGGTACCAGAATACCGGGCTGGGGGTTGAAGGTTTCAGGTACGCCAACGGTGGTGAACTGGGCCACAAACACCAGGTAGGCAAACACCAGATTGGCAATTACCCCAGCGCTGATTACAATGACGCGGTCGAGAATAGGCCGATTTTTCAGTAAATCTGGGTCGTTGGAGGGAATGGCGCTGTCGGGGTCATCGTCGGGGAAGCCGACAAAGCCGCCCAGGGGAATGGCCCGCAGGGAATACTCAGTTTCTGGCCCCTGATATTTCCACAGAATTGGCCCGAAGCCAATGGCAAAGCGGTTGACGTGGATGCCTTGAAGCCTGGCCGCCAGGAAGTGCCCAGCTTCATGGACGGCTACGAGTAGAGCAATAACGGCGATCGCGGCAATAACGGACATAACCCAACCCGATGCGTGACAACAATTTTCCTATTCTAGCGCTCGTCATCCCTGCCCACGGCAGGCGGCCCGGTCGTGATCCAGTCGTGATCCTGGGGACACTTGTTTAGTATTCTCGTGGAGGTATGTCAATCCATGCTGACCCCCGCTCGGCTGCCTTTATGAACGTATTTCCTACCGCCATTGCCGAGGTGCTAGAACTAGAGCCTGAGGTGTATCACGATAATCGAGGGTTTTTCTACGAAAGCTTTAATGCTAAGGAATTCCTGCTCCCCACCGGCGTGGCTCCAACCTTTGTGCAGGACAACCATGCTTGCTCCTACCAGTTTGTGCTGCGAGGGATGCACTACCAGCTTCACCATCCCCAGGGCAAACTTTTGCGGGTGGTGGTCGGGCAAATTTTTGATGTAGCGGTAGATATTCGCCGTTCCTCGCCCACCTTTGGCCAGTGGGTAGGGCGCTGGCTGAGCGCCGAAAACAAGCGCCAGTTCTGGGTTCCGCCGGGGTTTGCCCACGGCTACTTAGTCCTTTCAGAGGTGGCGGAGGTGCTCTACAAAACCACCGACTACTACTGGCGGCAGGATGAGCGATGCATCCTCTGGAATGATCCTGATTTGGCCATTGCCTGGCCGCTAACGGCTGAGGCTCCCATCCTGTCAGAGCGAGATCGGGCTGGAACGCTGTTTAGAGATGCGGAGGTGTTTACGTAGTGAAGGTTCTCTTGGTGGGGATAACGGGCCAAATTGGCCATGAAATTAAACAGGAGCTTGGCCCTTTTGCCACGGTTGTCGCTCCTGGTCGGGAGCGGCTAGATTTAGCCCATCTCCAGACCGTTAAGGCTCAGATTAAGGACATTGCTCCCGATGTCATCATCAACGCCGCAGGTTATACCGCTGTGGATCAATCCGAGGCGGATGTCGCTGTGGCTCAACGGATTAACGGCCTGGCCCCTGGCCAGTTAGCCACTGCGGCCAGTCAGGCCGGGGCAGCGCTGATTCATCTCTCCACTGACTACGTGTTTGACGGCGGCCAGAGTTCTCCCTACCGCGAGTCTGACCCACCGGCCCCGCTCAGCACCTATGGCCAGAGTAAGTTAGCAGGGGAACAGGCGGTGCAGCAGCACTGCGATCGCCACATCATCCTCCGCACGGCCTGGGTTTATGGCTCCCATGGCCCCAGCAACTTTGTGAAAACCATGCTGAGGCTGGGTCAGCAGCGGGACGTGCTGCGGGTTGTCTACGACCAGATTGGCACCCCCACCTGGGCCAGGGAAATCGCCAAGGTGGTCGCGATCCTCAGTCAGCGACTGGACTCCATCCCCTGGGGCACCTACCACTTCACCAACAGCGGCGTTGCCAGTTGGTACGACTTCGCTGTCGCCATTTTTGAAGAGGCCGAAGCCCTGGGCTATTCCCTCACGCTCCAGCAGGTCGTGCCCATCACTACCCCCGACTACCCCACCCCAGCCAATCGCCCCGCCTACTCGGTGCTGGCCAATGAAAAAATTATTGATGTGCTGGGCTATCGTCCCCCCCACTGGCGGCAATCCCTACGGGCCATGCTGGCCGAATACGTGCCCCTGGCGATGGAAGCGGGGGGTAAAACTGGCTAGCGGGCAGTGGATTTTAGATTCCCCTCCTGGGCTACGGTGTACACATAAGTCTTGAAACCCTTGCTGTTCGGGCTTTGCCCACCCTCCGGGAAGCAAGCTACATCCCCCAACCCCTTCTCCCAGG
>CAYUBC010000641.1:0-2258 GCA_964442885.1 uncultured bacterium
CTGCGCTACGGCAACCCCTGGGAAGTCGTTCGCCCAGAATGGGCCGTTGAGGTCAAATTTGGCGGCATTACTGAACCCTACACCGACGACCAGGGCCGCTACCGGGTGCGCTGGCTAGCTAATCGCAAGGTGCTGGGCGTTCCCTACGATACGCCGATTTTGGGTTACCAGGTCAACACAGCGAATACCCTGCGGCTGTGGAAATCTGAGGCGGTGGAATCCTTTGATTTTGAGGTGTTTAACCAGGGCAACTACTACGGCGCGGTAGAGGACAAGGTGGCCTCCGAGAACCTCACTAAGGTGCTTTACCCCAACGACGAGAAGCTGGCTGGTAAGCAACTGCGCCTGGAGCAGCAGATTTTCTTCGTCTCCTGCTCACTGCAGGATATGTTCCGCATTTTGAAGGGCCAGGGCATGCCGGTGGAGCAGTTCCACGAGAAGTTCGTCATTCAGCTTAACGATACCCATCCCGCCATTGCTGCCGCCGAACTGATGCGCCTGCTGCTGGACGAGTACGGCCTGGACTGGACGCTGGCCTGGGAAATTACCCAAAAAACCCTGGCTTACACCAACCATACCCTGCTGCCAGAAGCCCTGGAAAAGTGGCCCGTCAGCCTGTTCGGCCAATTGCTGCCTCGCCATCTGGAAATTATCTACGAAATCAACAGCCGCTTTTTGGAATTGGTGCGGATCCGGTTTCCCAAGGATGCCGAGCGCCTGGCCCGAATGTCTTTAATTGACGAGAGCGGCGAGCGCTATGTGCGGATGGCGAATTTAGCCTGCGTCAGCAGCCATACCATTAACGGCGTGGCGGCCCTGCACAGCGAACTGCTGAAGCAGACCGTACTGCGTGACTTTTACGAGCTATTCCCCGAAAAATTCTGCAACAAAACCAACGGCGTTACCCCCCGCCGCTGGATGGTGCTCAGCAACCCCCGCCTCAGCAATATGATTACCAGCCGCATTGGCGATCGCTGGATCAAACACCTGGATGACCTCCGCCAGCTAGAGCCCCTGGCTGAAGACAGCGGCTTTCGGGATGAGTGGCGCAGCATCAAGCAGGCCATCAAGCGCGACCTGGCCAGTCGCATTCATGACCAGTTTGGCATTCTGGTCGATCCGGCTTCTCTGTTTGATGTGCAGGTCAAACGCATCCACGAGTACAAGCGCCAGCACCTGAATGTGCTGCACATTGTTACCCTCTACAGCCAGCTCAAGCAAAACCCCAACCTGGACATTACCCCGCGCACCTTCATCTTTGGGGGCAAGGCTGCTCCCGGCTACCACATGGCCAAGCTGATGATTAAACTCATCACCGCCGTGGGGGACATGGTCAACAAAGACCCCGACCTGCGCAACCAGATCAAGGTCATTTTCCTGCCCAATTACAACGTCACCAACAGCCAGCGCATCTACCCCGCCTCGGATCTATCCGAGCAAATTTCCACCGCTGGCTTTGAGGCATCGGGCACCGGCAACATGAAGTTTGCCATGAACGGTGACCTCACCATCGGCACCCTAGACGGCGCTAACATCGAAATTCGCGACGCCGTGGGCGCAGACAACTTCTTCCTGTTTGGCCTCACCGCCGACCAGGTAGTTGCCCTCAAAACCTCTGGTTATGACCCCTACAGCTACTACCAAAACAACCCACTGCTCAAAGATGCCATTGACTTGATTGCCTCTGGCCACTTCTCCCATGGCGATGCCTCCCTGTTTAAACCCTTGTTGGATAAGCTGCTGTGGCAAGATCCCTACCTGCTGATGGCCGACTACCAGGCCTACAGCAATTGCCAGCAAGCCGTCAGCCAGGCCTACAGCAACACCGATAGCTGGACGCGCATGGCCATTCTCAACGCGGTGCGCATGGGGCCGTTTTCCTCGGATCGCTCCATCCGCGAATACTGCGAGGAGATTTGGAAGGTGTCGCCCTTTGCCGTGCAGGTGGCCGACATTGCACCCACCGATGGCATTCTGGGTGGCGAGCTAACCTGCCAGTTGAGCTAAGGGCCATCGGTCTAACCATCAAAAAGCAATCCAGTGAGCGGTAGCGCTGGCCATCAGGGTGATGGCCAGCGCCATCATCACCGTGATTTTGACCTCGGTGTGTAGGTAGCACAATGCATCCCTGCATTGCTCCGCGTAGGCAAAGCCGCGCCTGGGCGCTAGGGCAATATATACCGGGTCAGCACCCGCATGACTTCAAAGCCGCGCCTGGGCGCTAGGGCAATATATACCGGGTCAGCACCCGCATGACT
>CAYUBC010000642.1:0-2246 GCA_964442885.1 uncultured bacterium
CGGAATCCAAAATCTAAAATCCAAAATCTAAAATCCAAAATTTAAGGTTCAAACTCCCTCTCCCTTTCCCTAGTCAAACTCCGTCGGCCACTCAGGATGGTGGAGGTGCTCGAAGAAGCGCTCAATTTGGCTGGGGACGATGCGCCCGTGGGAGAGGGGCGGCAGATTGTCGCGGCTAAAGAAGTCGATGGCGGTGGTTTCGTAGCTGGGGGTGGGGCTACCGCTGATAATTTCGCAGCGAAAGAACAGCTTAAAGCTGTGGTGCAGGGCGGGGGTATGGCCGTGGCGGGGGGGGTTGCGATCGTAAACGGCCAAGAGTTTAGTGGCTTTGGTTTTGAATCCTGACTCTTCAAACACCTCGCGCTCTACGCCCTGGCTGGGGGACTCGCCAATATCGGCCCAGCCCCCCGGCGGTGCCCAGCGGCCATCGTTTTGTTCCTGCACTAACAGAATTTTTTCGTCGCGAAAGACAATGCCGCGCACTTCAACTTTGGGGGTGGCGTGGCCATAGTGGTCTTTATCCAGGTCGAGGATGACGGCGGGATCCGTATTGGCTTGGGTCGCCAGCATTTCAGCGGCAATTTGCTGAACCTGTTGGTACCGATCAACATCAAAGGGGTGATTTTGGTAATGCAGGCCAGTTTGGGCAATGGCCTGAAGTTTTTGAGCCCAGTCTAACCATCGTAAATCCATAACAAATCCTAAATTAGGAGAAACCAACTTCTAAACCAGGGAAACAAGCGCTAAGGGGGCAGGGATCAGTTAATTTGCCTATCCCAATGAGTATTTTTACTGGCCAATGCAATCTATAACTGACTACAACTTCAATTCATAAAACTTAAGTGAATCTTTCTCTTGGCATAGAATTTTTGTGCTTGGGGCAGTGGCAACGGCATTCTTGGGGTTTGATTGGGGTCATTCAATAAGATAAAAAAATGTAACGTCTCAGCCTGACATAATCCATCAAATTACTTAATAAAAATCTCATGAAGGTGATGATAGGATTTTCTCAATTAAGCCATAAGCTTTTTTTCATGATTGCTGGTCGTTGTTTCTGGAGAGCATAACCATGTCTAATGCATTTGTTGGTGTCAAGCCCGAAACCCGTAACCATAAAGGTTTCTTTGTGCAAGATGGAGACTACAACTTGGTCAGTATTGAAGCCTCTGGCTGGGCTTTGATTTGCGTAGATGATGCTGTTTGCCACTATGTTGACCCTGACAATCTATTGATCCCAAATGACAAAGAGTAGGTCAAGCCCCCCAGAGGCTATCGACATTTAATCAAATTATTGAGCGTTGAAATGGGCTAGTTCAGGCATGAATTAGCCTATTTTTTATGGGCCATACGGGGAGCGATGGGTTGGGAGCAATGCCCTTTCCACCTTCTGCCTGTTTACTTTTGCTTTGTGGAGACTAGGTCGGTGGGCGGTACCCACCCTACAATGATTGAGATGAACCTGGTATGGGCAATTCGCGAATTTCTATGAAAGATCTTGTTTCCCGCGCCATTAGCTGGATTTTAGTGGTTGACCTGGGCGTGGTGCTGGCTAGTTTTGCCTGGTTTTTGGCGGCGGTGGTCGGGCGCAGCATGAATCTGAACCTGGGGCTAGACCTCTGGTACTCGCTCTGGAATCCGCTGATTTTACCGGCCATTAGCGTTCTCATGGCGGGGGCAATCGCCAGCGGCGTAATCGGTTGGTTGGGGCGACGGTTTGGGGCGGATCCGTCCTGAGTTTATCCTAGGACCAGAGCCGTTGGGTGCGAGAGTACCAGCGCAGCAGCACCCGAGCCAGGTGTTGGGGATGGTGGCGCACGGTGCAGTTGTCGCGCTCTTCCATGACGTTGGCGGCAATGATGCGGCGGCCAGAGTCTATAACGGCATCGCGGTCTAAAATCACCGGCCCCACGCCCTGCTTGGCGTATTGGCGAATAACCGCCTCGGAGGGCCAATTTTTTTGCACCAGCACCGCGTCGAACAGGTAATGGCCACAGGCGGCATCGATGGCGCGGATGTGGTCGGAAACGGCAAAGCCCTCGGTTTCGCCGGACTCGGTCATGATGTTGCAGACGTAAATGCGGGGCACCCGCCGGGCCGCCAGGGCTTTAACCAGGTCGGGCACCAGCAGGTTGGGGATGATGCTGGTGTACAAGCTGCCTGGGCCAATCACAATATAATCGGCCTCTTCAATGGCCCGCAGGGCTCGAGGCAGGGCGGGTGGATTGGGCGGCAAACAACCAATCTGC
>CAYUBC010000643.1:0-2234 GCA_964442885.1 uncultured bacterium
ACGGCTACGCCTGCCGTAATGCCAGGCACAACCTCAACCTCAAGGCCAGCGGCTACCAGGCCCGCCATTTCTTCGCCACCCCGGCCAAACACAAAGGGATCGCCACCCTTGAGCCGCACAATAACGGCGTTACCAAGGGCTTTTTCAATCAACAGTTGGGTAATGTTGGGCTGCAAGATGGAGTGACGCCCCCGGCGCTTCCCCGCGTTGATTACCTCAGCCTGGGGATTGATCATCCTCAAAATCGGCTCACTAACTAGGGCATCGTGGATAACGACATCGGCGCACTCTAGCAGTCCCTTTCCCTTGAGGGTGAAAAGACCCGGATCCCCCGGCCCAGCCCCAACTAAGTAAACCTTGCCGTAGACCAGAGGCGAGTCCGCCTGAGAGCTTGCCAATACCATTACCTAAAACCAATCCAACGGGATAAATGAACCTATCAACCGCGAGTTGCTCGCCCCAGAGAGCATGACGTTGAGAGAGGCCCTCATACCAGGATCATCCCCCTCAACTCCACCCTGCACCAGGTGCCCAGTCCATGCTGTATCCATAGCGTCCTCTTAAGTTTTTCTTAAGATTGGCTCCTTGATTATAGCGATGATGGGAACTGCACTCCGCATCGATTACAGGTTTACCCTCACGACACCATAGAAGATGAGCGAATTTGATGTCGAAAGGCCACCCGCTTCATCGGGACGGCGGCCTGGTTCTGTTTTAAGGGAGCCCAGCCTAGCGCCAGGTCAACAATCAGCTGAGCCAGTTCTGGAGATGGCCCCAGGGGTGGCAGCAGATGGACGCTAAGCTGAGGAAACCGTTCTGCTAACTCCTCGGTGCGATGGGTCACCGCATCCGTTGTTGGGCCAGTAAACAGGAAGTAGGGCAGAATCGCCAGCCGCTGCACCCCCTGCTGCATGAGTTGAATGACCTGAGTTTCAAGGCTGGGGGCCACCGCCCAGTAGGCCGTAGTCCCCCCCAATGACTTGGCTAACGCCTGAATCGCCCCATTGCTTTCCGCCCGCCGACTGCCATGAGCCAGCAGCAGCCAATCTTTTGCAGCGGTAGCCTCTAACCTGGTCTGCACCAGATCCTTTAGCCCCGGATGGCTACCCAAATGGGCACATAGCCTCAGCGACAGGGTGGGCAAGGCCCGCTGCGCTAACTGCACTTCCGAAGGCAGGTCGTCGGACACATGCACACCCTTGAGCAAAAACAAGGGGACAATGCGGAGCGAGCGCACCCCCGCCGCCGCCACCCGGTGACCAAACTCAATGATCTGCTCATGCAGGCTCAGAGCCCCGGCCTCCAAACAAGCCGTGCCCACCGGCGGCAAATAGGCCGAATAGGGCCAGGAGGCGAACTCATAATCCATGACCGAGGGCGTGCTGGCCAGGGGGGCGGGTAGGCGCTCAAAGTAGCTGCCAGGGCTCACGTAGCCCTTGGGGCGAGCCGACTGAGCCGCCGTTAACCCGGCAGGGTTGGTCTCCAGGTGAGCGCGCACGAACTGGGCCAGGCGCTCTGTAGCCTGGGCAGGCCGCGGATCTCGACTGCCATGGAAGACTAAAAGATAGGCCGTAGGTGACGGTGTAGATGCAGACACGTTGAAAACCTCATTAATGGATCAATACAGCTCTCGCGTTTTCCAAGGGCTCACAAAGAATCTGTCTAGTGGTAAACCCTTATTATAAGAACTCTTCTCAATTACTCCGGTATCCTATGAAGCATTTGTGAAGGATTTCCGGCTGCCTCTAATGGCAGAAACACCCCTAGCCTTACTATTCCCCAGAACAGGTAGGGCCAAAATTCCCTTGACTATCCTGGCAACCCGGCTTTTCTGGTGCTATATTAGGAAACGCGATTATGGCGGGTGTAGCCAAGTGGTTAAGGCAGTGGATTGTGGTTCCACCATTCGAGGGTTCGAGTCCCTTCATCCGCCCTGGTTTCAGAGATTGAGGAAATAGCCGGGACATTGAACTCAACCACTTTAGCTGAGTTCTCTGGGTCATCTTTGAGGAGGCGGATAGTTAATGACCTACTCAGATGACAGCCCCTAGTACACTACGGCAGAAATCAGCCTGCCGTTCAGGAAGCTTACAATACCGATGCCTTAAGGATTTTTCACTTTGAACTTTGCATTTTGAACTCCGCGTAGCGGTACTAGTTGGCACTGGTCTGTTCAGAGGAGATGCATTGAAACCCTCTCATGCCCAGGATTTCCTGGGTTGATAGGGGGCGAG
>CAYUBC010000644.1:0-2229 GCA_964442885.1 uncultured bacterium
AAGCGTTTCCCTCAGGCGCTTTATCAATATAGCTAGATTAAGCCTGGGTGTCAACACCTTGACCGAAATTTATTTTTGACATCGAAAACCCTTGCAGAGCAAGGGTTTTCGATGTTTTGGGCAGGTTCCATCCTGGGTTAAGCAGATTTTTTTCTGAAAAAGTTTTTTCCTTAGACCCTGTATCTAGGGGGTGAGGTTCAGGCTATGGGGGCAGGTTTAGTGTGGCGGAACCAAGACAGCGTCAGGATTAAGAGCCTTAAGGCCGCATTAAGTTGTCTTGGTTATGAGCAATACAGACAACGGCTAAGAATTTCTTGCCGAATTGGCTGGGATGATGGTTTCGCCGGTCTGAGTAGAGGCTGTCTTCCTGAAGGCTAAGCATGGGCGGAAAGTAGCCGCTCTCTAGCCCAGGAGCAAATCTGTTGAATACTATGGTGTGAGGTAGTGTAAGCCAGAGTTTGAGGCGAGGGAGCGGTATGAACTTTCAGTCGGTGATTGCGACGCTGAATGAGTTTTGGGCGCAGCAGGGCTGTGTGATTATGCAGCCCTACGATACTGAAAAGGGGGCGGGCACGAAAAGCCCTCATACGTTTTTGCGCGCTCTGGGGCCAGAGCCCTGGTCAGTGGCCTATGCGGAGCCTTGCCGCCGACCGGCTGACGGTCGCTATGGGGAAAACCCCAACCGCTACCAGCACTATTTTCAGTATCAGGTGTTGATTAAACCCTCGCCCGATAACATCCAGGAGACCTACATCGAGTCGCTACGGGCATTGGGGATCAAGCCAGAGGACCACGATATCCGCTTTGTGGAGGATAACTGGGAAGATGCGGCAGTAGGGGCCTGGGGGGTAGGCTGGGAGGTCTGGCTGGATGGGATGGAAATTACCCAATTCACCTATTTTCAGCAGTGTGGCGGGATCGACTGCCGCCCGGTATCGATTGAGCTGACCTATGGGCTGGAGCGCCTAACGATGTACCTACAAGAGGTGGATGCCATTGCCAAAATTCAGTGGAATGAGCACCTCACCTACGGTGATATTTACATGCAGGCGGAGATTGAAAACTCGACCTATAACTTTGAGGCGTCTAATCCAGACCTGCTCTTCAAGCTGTTTGACCTGTACCAGCAAGAGGCCGAGCAGCTTATGGATCGAAGGTTGGTGCTACCTAGCTACGACTACGTGCTGAAATGCTCTCATACCTTTAATTTGCTGGATGCGCGGGGGGTGATTTCGGTGACAGAGCGCACTCGCTACATTCGCCAGGTGAGAGGCCTGGCTCGGCGGGTAGCGCAGCTTTATCTGGAACAGCGGGAGGCCCTGGGCTTTCCCCTGCTGACGGCAACTCAGGCCAAGGTAGCTTAACAATGCACCGGCTCTAGCCAGCTTTGTGAGCGACTCCCTCAACCAGGGGCTGAAATAGCCCTACCCAGGCTTTTTGGGCAGTTGCCAGAGTTGGGTAGGGCTGGCGGCTGTAGTCTCTACCAGCTACTAGCGGGAAGGGATCGATGCCATCTAACGCGACCCAGGTTCCTCCAGCGGCCTGGAGAATGGCCCAGACCGCCGCGATATCCCAAATTTTGGGGGTGGCTTCCACTGCGCCTAAAGCCCAGCCGGCGCTGACAATCAGCACATTGTAGGAGGCGGCCCCTAGCATCCGAATTTTGCAGGGAAAGGGCTGGGCCATCACCTGAGTGCTGCGGGCACACAAGCTGAAAAAATGGTGTTTGTCGGGCTGAGCCTCACTGGTTTGAATCGGTCGTCCGTTGAGGTAGGCACCAGCGGGCATAGTAAGCCCACTGTCTCCTGGCCAATAGCCATGAAATGCTTGAGCCAGGGGTGGCATTGCCACATAGCCAAAGACGGGCACGCCCCGATAGAGCAAACCCAGGGAAATCCCCCAGACCGGAATGCCCCGCGTGAAGTTAGTCGTGCCATCAATAGGGTCAATAATCCAACACCAGTCGGCACTGGGGAAGATATGCTCAACTTCTTCGCTGAGTACGCCATGATCGGGGAATTGGGTTTTGATGGCGGTACGCAGGGCTTTGTCGGCCCAGCGGTCGGATGCCGTCACTAAGCTGCCATCGGCTTTGAGATCAGCCTGGGCGTGACCAAAATCATCCAATAGCTTTTGCCCAATGGTTTTAGTGGTGGCCTGGGCAAAGGACAACACCGTGTGCCAGAAAATATCCATTGGTTAGTCCATCTCGCTTTGTAGTACGGCTGT
>CAYUBC010000645.1:0-2217 GCA_964442885.1 uncultured bacterium
CGGTGATTGGCTACCTGCACCGGGGCATGGAAAAAATCGCCGAAAGCCGCACTAACGTGATGTTTGTGCCCTACGTTAGCCGGTGGGACTATGCGGCGGGGATGTTCAACGAAGCCATTACCGTCAACGCCCCCGAAAAGCTGGCTGACATCGAAGTGCCTAAGCGGGCCAGCTACATTCGGGTTATCATGCTTGAGCTGAACCGCATTGCTAACCACCTGCTCTGGCTTGGCCCCTTCCTGGCTGATGTGGGGGCGCAAACACCGTTCTTCTACATTTTCCGTGAGCGGGAAATGATCTACGACCTGTGGGAAGCCGCCACGGGGATGCGCCTGATCAACAACAACTATTTCCGTATTGGCGGGGTAACTGCCGACCTGCCCTACGGCTGGATTGACAAGTGCCTGGACTTCTGCGATTACTTCCTCCCCAAGGTAGACGAATACGAGCGGCTGATTACCAACAACCCCATTTTTCGCCGCCGGGTTGAGGGCGTGGGCACCATTACCCGCGACGAGGCCATTGCCTGGGGGCTGTCTGGCCCTATGCTGCGCGGTTCTGGCGTGAAGTGGGACTTGCGCAAGGTCGATCACTACGAGTGCTACGACGATTTTGACTGGGATATCCACTACGAAACCGCTGGCGACTGCATGGCCCGTTACCAGGTGCGGATTCGAGAAATGCGTGAATCCGTGAAAATCATCCGGCAAGCCTGCCAGCAACTTCCTGGTGGCCCGTTTGAAAACCTGGAGGCCAAGCGTATGGCGGGTGGGCCAAAGTCAGAATGGAATGCCTTTGACTACCAGTTCATTGGCAAGAAAATTGCGCCGACCTTCAAAATTCCGGCTGGCGAACACTATGTGCGCCTGGAAAGCGGTAAGGGCGAACTGGGCGTTTTCATCATGGGTGACGATAACGTCTTCCCCTGGCGCTTTAAGATTCGTGCCGCTGACTTCAACAACCTGCAAATTCTGCCCCACCTGCTGAAGGGTGTAAAAGTAGCCGACATCATGGCGATTCTGGGCAGCATCGACATCATCATGGGGTCGGTGGATCGCTAGTATCGAAAGGCAGAAGTAAGAAGTAAGAAGGCAGAAGGGGAATTCCTTGTCATAGAGGGGGTTCCCTTTTATTCAATTTTGGGTCGGTGCTTGGTTACAGGCACGGTTGGTGTATTTTTGGACGTTGCTGGCTGCGGCCTGCAAAATTGTCCTGATCCTTGCACTGCACCTTGAAAAAAGAATCTATATAGTGGCAAAGCCCCCTGACGCTTGCGTTGTCGCCACTCACTCCATCCGCATCAACTCATCAGGGGATTTTAGACGTGGCAGATCAGCATTGGCTAAAGCATACTGAGCGCGCTTTGGTAGTTGGCTCAGGCCTTGGTACCGTGGCGTCTATCGCCGCCCAAAACGTGGCCCTCGCCTCTGCACCTTTGACGGTGCTGGCAGCAGTGGGGTTACTCAACCGTAGCCGCTTGGAGCGCCAACTTAGTGACGCTCAGGAAAAGCTAGCCCGCCAGCAGCGGCAGGCTGGGCATCGCCTGACTAACTTAAGTAAACAAGTGACAGCCCTACCTTCGCCAGAAGCACTGACCAACTTTCAGCGCTCGGTGATGGATCGCAATAATCGGGCTTTTGTGCAATTCGCCCAGGAAATTCAGGGGGTACGCGGCTATGTAGACGAGCAGATTCAGGCGGCCCAGGCTCCAGACCTGAGCCAAATCCATCAAGACATTGCCCAGCTTCAGGATCAATACGCCTATACGGCCACCGCCATGCAAAACCTGACCAGCCAGGTGCAGCGGCTGGCCACCATTGGGCGGGTAGAAGCAACGGAAACCAAGCTCTCCCAACTCAAAACTGACCTGATGCAGATTCGCGTGATTTTGGAGTCGCTGCGGTTGGAAACTCGCCACACGGTCTGCAACCTGCAAGACACCATTACCCATCTAGAGCGGCACTATCAGGATTTGCCCCGGACTCCGCAGCCCTACCCAGTCAAGGCCGACTCTACCGATATCATGAAGGCCGTGGCCAACTTGGTCTCTCAGCAAGAATTCAACAACCTGACTGAGCATGTCAAAGACTTAGCCCGCCAACAGGCCAATTTAGCCAGAGATTTAACCAAAATCCCCGTTGGCTCGGTGAATGGGCTGGGGCCATCTCCCGATTCGCCCAGTCATGACGACATTTTCCTTGAGCTGGAGCGGCTGGG
>CAYUBC010000646.1:0-2197 GCA_964442885.1 uncultured bacterium
CTTGTATGGCACCGGGCTGAGCTGATCGCCGTAGGCGGCAAAATCGGCGATGCAGTCCCACCAGCTAGCTAGCAAGTCACCGTTCATCAGCGCTTCCAGGCGGTTGCCGCCGCTGTAGAGCACCCGCATACAAAGGCCATTCTTACCCGGCATTTTCTTGGCCCGCGCCGATTCGCCTTCCCACAGGTGTTCGAGCACCGTGGGCAGGGGCACGGTTTTGTGGGCGATGACCACCCCCATGCTCATGGTGGCTCCTGCGCCCATGGTAAACAGGGGGCAATCGGGCACACTCTCCAAAGCTCTGCTAGGCCGAGGTTGCCAGTAACCATCCCCATGGGCAAACTCCCCTGCCGGATCTTCCCCCCCGCACCAGGCCGCCCGCAGCGACATGAGGTACTGGGGCAAGTCTTCTAGGGGCATCAGCACCATGACATCGTCGCCGCCGCTGTAGACCACCCGCCCGCAGAAGCGGCGCTCGGTCAGATAAGGCACCAGCCGGTTAGAGAAGTCGAGTAGCGATCGGTTGAGGCCGACGTGGGTGGCTGGCCCCATACGTTTTGGGGTGTTTAGCAGGTCTGTGAACCCATTCAAGGCTTCGGCCAGTCCGGTATCCGGCGAGGTGATGCTCCGGTTGAGGTACTCCCGGTAGGGCTGGAGCCGGGTGCCAGAAATGTATTGGCCCATACTGTCGCCATCGGCCAGCACCACCGCCCACCAGTCGGCAGGGCTGCCCTCGCTGGTGTCGAACACATCTCGATGCACCTGATCGATTACGGTGCTGAGCTGGTTGGTCCCCTCCCGGTCAAGACCCAGATCCTCTGCCAGCCACTTGCTGGAGAACATGACGCCGTTGTAATACTGTCGGGGGCGCTGGCGGGGATTGAAGGTGTGATCGACTTGCAACAGGTGTGCAGGGCGGCGGCGCACCAGGTTTTGCAGCGATCGCCCTATGCCCAGGGTTTGTGCCAGGTCTGACCACTGCTCTTGCAGGGCATTCCAGTATTGCTCCACCAGCTCTGGATGGTCGAGCATGAACCGCCCCGCCGCCACCGAACTCAGGTTGGGGAATTTGATCATGCGATCGTAGAAAAGCTGTTCTCGCTCTTGCAGTTCATAGCCCGAAGACTGAGCCGCGCCGCCCCGTCGCCGCCGCAACGTTCGCCTTCGCTGGCTGGTAGGATGCCGATGGATTCTGCTGCCCCACCATAGATCCAGGCCATGCGTTTGGTAATCTCCAGCGCGTTCAACATTTCTGAACCGTTAAACACCCCTGGGTAGGCCTTAGCCATCAACAACCAAAACAGCCGCGATGAACTCGTTCTGCATGGAGCGTTTCAGGCAGGCCAGGAGTGTTAACCAGCGCTTGCAGCTCGGTATAGTTCAGGTTGGCTCGGTCGGAGGAAGCTGCGATCGCCCCCAGGGCTGCACCATAGCTCTCTGTACAATCCAGATCCTGCTACTCCCACCAGTTTTCCAGGGCGCTTAACTGTGGTTGGAAACAGCCAAGTTCAGAAATAATGCCGTGAATCGCTTCTGCCAGTACTCCCCCAGCCACAGATTCACCCGATCGAAGAAATGCATAGAGTTTGAGCTGATAATAGTTAAAATCCACAGTTCACTGGAGTAACAACGCATCAATGCCATACCCCCCTTAGGGGGACTCACGCCTTAGCCTATGCCAACCGCTTTAAGGGGAACCTACCTGGACGATGGCACCGATTCCGGAAAACAGGCCAGGTTTTTGGCAGAATTTTAGAATTGCGATGGTTTTCCAGCGGTATTTATGAAGCCAAGTCGCTTCACTTCACTCCCTGCGGGATCCTGCTCAGTCTCCTACTTCTAGATTCATATCCTGCCTTTGGCGATGAAGCGGCTTGGTTTGGGCAGGTTGCTGGCTAGCTACTTTCAAAATGTGGTGGGCGAAAGCGATCTCCTCCTTCCTCCCTTGCTTGTCATGAATCAACCTCAGCGTCTCACTCCCCGCCACCAGCATCAGCGTCACCTCCTTAGCCGAGTACCCATCCCGCAACGCCTGCTGCGCCACCCTTAGCTCCAAACTCACCGATGGTAACCCCGCCGAGTAGTGCTCCCATCGTGCCAATAGCTGCTCCCTCGTATTCACGGGTTTTGGTTCGGGGGCATCTATCCTTTGCCGCTCTCGTTTAACCGGCCTTCCAACCGCTCTAGCGAGTCGATC
>CAYUBC010000647.1:0-1902 GCA_964442885.1 uncultured bacterium
GAGCGCTATTACTACGCATCGGGTTAATTATTTGTCAACCTGCGGAACGTAGGTTTAATTAAATCAACGCGCGGAGCTTCACTAATGCGAATTTCAGTGCCAGTTTTGTCTTGGGGATCGATGGCTGTTTCCTGATACTGAATGAAGAGTATCCAATCGCCATTAAATACATTGTCCCGTGGCACAGTAATGGGGGTGACGGGGCTGGGGGTCGATAGCACAATGGTTCTACCTTCAAGGTCAATGGCGGTGCCTGCGGACACACTAAAACTGACCCGGGCAATGTCGGTGTTGGCGGCTGGAGGCTGTTCCCAGTTCAAGCCTTCGGCAATGCCAGACACATTGAGCAACCGCTGATGCCGCCGCTGGCGATCGATGTGGTAAGCCTGCTCTTGGCTAAAGTCACTGTCTTCCAGATATTGGCCTTCAAAATAGCGAGGGCGTTGGGTGGGGAGGTATGACATGGTGGATTTTGGATTTGCGATTTTGGATTCCGAACTTTGAATTTTGAATTTTGAACTTTAGAAATAGCTAGCTGCTCAATATCAGCTTGTACCAAGATTTGGTTCATCAGTGCCGAGAAAAGTATTGCCCGTGCCGCTAACTGGTCGGTTTTCAGAGTCTTTTTCTGGAAATTGCAGGCCAGCGGCCAGGGTAAAGGGCTGAACTGGCCCCTGTTCGCCATTGGGATAGGTGACGACCAGGGTGCCTTGCAGGCGATCGCGGCTGAGGTTGACCAGCCCTACCTCCCAGGACTGCCCTGGTTGGCTGACCTCGGTAGACAAACTGAAGGGGCGGTTGCCTTGCCGTTGGGCCATGACTTGCTCTCCCTGGCGCAGTTTTAGGGAGAGCCGACCCGTAGCCCTGGCCCTGGCGGGGGGCGAGTCATCCGGCAGCAGTTGGAGATTGTCTACTCGCACGACCAGCGTTCCTCTGGCTGAAACTGGCCCCAGGGCAAACACCTGCCCTGGAATTTGCATAGTACGCACCAGAATTTTGAGGGCGTAGAAGGTGTGGGCGGGCTTTTCTTGGTCGATGATGGCGGTGGCAATGCGCGACTGCCGCCAGTACAGGTCGGGATCGGGAGTCGGAAGCTGGATGGAAACCTGGAAATAGTGGGGAATCTGGTCGAATTCATCGTCAATCACCACTTTTTGGGCGGATTTCTTGAATCCGGCACTGTCCAGGTACAGAGCCAGGATTTTTTGCAGGGCGGCCTTGGTGCCACGCTGGCGATAAAGCGGCACCATTTGGCTAATGAATTGGCGACGGGTAGCCTCTTCCCAGTCATCGCGCAGGGTTAGCCCAACCCAGCCTGCTAGCCAGGGCAAAAAATCGGGGTGGGTGCGGCGGGGGTCTGCATAGGTGTGGGCCAGGGTAATTAACTGCTCTAAGCCGGGCGGATCCTGGTGCTCGGCGGTAATAATGCCTGGGCAATCGCCGCTGGGGTTAACCGCATATAACCCGCTCAGCACCTGCTCAAAGGCCAGCAAAAATCGACCGATAAAGGCATCTTCCTGCAAAAGGGCAGGCAGATAAGCCAGGTAGCTGCTGGTCTGGGAAGGGGATTTAACGTCGATACTGCCATCGGCCATGACCCAATTGCTCCATAGTAAAGAAATGCTCTGGCTGAACGGCGGCGGCGGCCAGTTCGTAGTCTTCCAGGTGTAGACCGATGACTTGAGAGCCCTGCGTTGACAGCAGCAGTCGAGGGCTAGTTAACTGCTCAACGGTGGCCCCAGCGGGGTAGCTACGCAGTAAGGATTGCTGTAGAACCAGGCGGTCGGTGTTGGGCGGCAGCACCGTGGCCAACGCATAGTAGTCCAGCGGTGTGTTGGTTTCGCGATCTCGGATGCAGATGGTTCGACCGGGCAAAAATCCACCGCTATTCTCAACATTGAG
>CAYUBC010000647.1:1912-2184 GCA_964442885.1 uncultured bacterium
GAGTTCGTTGATAGCCGCAGGGCTGGAACGGGTGCGGGTGGTGGCGGTAACGTCAGCCTCAGCCGGAATCAGGGTGATGGCCTCAACAAAATCGACGCCGGGCACGCCATCCAACAGTTGGTAAAGCGCCGATAGATAGAGCGCCTGGCCAAAGGGATAGCCCCGCCCCTGCCAGTGGGAGCCAGACCGGAGGGGATGGAAAAAGTCGCGGATGGCGGCGGCGGCATCTTCTCTGACCTGCTGAGGCTTGGCCCCCGCTTGCAGGTATAGCC
>CAYUBC010000648.1:0-2170 GCA_964442885.1 uncultured bacterium
GCGACAGCCAGGTGAACGGCTCCATTGGCCTGGGCTATAGCTTCTAATCGGCCCCATCCAGCTTAGGCACACCTCCTGATAGGCAGGCCCCAGGGTTTGAGAAAACCCTGGGGCCTTTTGTGAGGGTTAACAAACTTCTGTGGAAGAGCCTGCGTAGGTTACAACCTGCTGTCTGCCCTGGGCTTTAGCTTCGTAGAGGGCTCTGTCTGCCTGGCGAATGAGATCGGCGGGCTGGTTTGAGGGGGTCGGCGAAATAGTCGCCAAACCAATGCTGAGGGAGACATAGGGGCTAATGTCAGACTGCTGATGTTCAATTTTGAGCTGTTGCACAGCGATCATAATCTGAGCAGCTAGTCTCTCTGCCTCGGCCACATCCGCCTGAGGCAAAATAACGACAAATTCTTCACCCCCATAGCGAGCGGCCAAATCGTAGGGGCTTCGTAGGCTGGCCTGAATAGCACCAGCCACCAGTCTTAAGCAGCGATCGCCCATGGGATGGCCATAGGCATCGTTGTATTTTTTGAAAAAGTCCACATCGCAGAGCAGCAGGGATAGGGGTTGCGATCGCGATTGAGCAATCCGCCACTGACCTTCAAGGGTTTGGTCAAACTGGCGGCGGTTGGAAATTTGGGTTAACTCGTCAATGGTGGCTAGCCGTTGTAGGGCGGCGGTTTTGATCTGCACTTCGTCACACAGTATTTGATTGATGTTGCGCGAGTAGCTGAAGATCAGCACAGTGCCCAGCAGGCCCAGTCCACCAATCGTCACCAACGACGCACTAATTGCTCTAACCCCCATCTGAGCGGTGTTCAGCAGCGGGTCAATGGATTGGCTGACCTCAAGAATGCCTCTGACCTCGCCCACTTGCCAGTTGCGTTTAGGACTGTAGGGCAAGCGATTGTGGCAGGCGACACAGGTAGGCTCCATAATCACCGCTTCGGCATAGCGAAACAGCCGATGGTTGTCCTGCTTTTCCTGGCGGTAGAAGGCTCCGGCGGGATGTTGTTTGAGGTAGGCCAGGGCATCTTTTTGAAACTGGTCGTGGGGGCCACCAGAGGCTTGCCGGTTAGGAAAAGGATAGTCACTATACAGCCTGAACAGGGTGCCCTTTTCTGTGGAGCTGAGAGTTTCGCCCAGTTCAATGGCATAGGTGGCCGGGTTGGGAATGCCGCTAGCTACAGCGTGATAGTGTGGCCCAACCGAAATCTCCGGTAGGTCGCTGATGCGATTGACTACGGTTTTGCTATAAAGCACCCGCGCTTCATTCATAATCTTGACCGAGACCTTGGCGCTTTGCAGGGCTTGATCGTTAATGAGTGCGGCGGTTAGATGCGTTGTCCCAGCCAGCGCCACCCCTGCCCCAGCACAGAGCAGCAGGGTTAACATCAAAACAATATGCTGGTAACAAAATCGGATTAATGTTCTCAGGTAGGGATGCCCTAGCGAGGCTGGATTCTGCATAGCGGCAACAATACACGACCAATGAGCGCTGCAACCGGCTTAGAGATGGCAACGCATCTTAGTGTACCCGCAGATATTTTGGGTTGGTCTTTAGGCAAAAATCCGCTAAACCGCGACCAGGCCTTGGCTCACCGCCGAAGTCGGCGACACCCTTACAACCTGCCCGGTAAGGCTGAAGGGTCGCACCTCGGTGATGGTGACCTCGACAAATTGCCCCTGCATTGCCTCCAGGTCGCCAGGGCAAAAGGTGAGGCGGTTGCCACGGGTGCGGCCCATGACCTGGGTCGGGTCTTTGGGGTTAATTGCCTCAATCAGCACTTCTTCCCGGCGGCCCAGGTAGCGTTGAGAACGCTCTGCCGCCTTGGTGGCTACCAGGTGGTTCAGCCGTTGCAAGCGATCGGCCTTGACTTCCTCAGGGAGTTGATTCTCCCAAAGCGCTGCCGGAGTGCCGGGGCGGGGGGAGTAGGCCGCCGTATTAAGCTGGTCAAAGGCAATGTCGTTGACCAAATCCAGAGTGTGCTGGAACTGCGCCTCTGTTTCGCCAGGAAAGCCCACAATGGCATCGGCGCTGATGGCCGCGTCAGGCATATAACGGCGAATGGTGTCGATAATGCGGCGATACTTTTCGTGGGTGTAGCCCCGCGCCATGGCCTTGAGGACGTCGTTATCCCCCGACTGAAAGGGAATGTGGAAGTGCTCGCAGACCTTG
>CAYUBC010000649.1:0-2167 GCA_964442885.1 uncultured bacterium
TGCGAAACCAGTCCAGCTTGGGCGCTCGCACATGGTAGTGAAACCAGCCCGCAAACAGCATCAGGGCCGCCATCACCAGCGCCCCAATGGCCGTCCAAAATAGCTGAAACTCGTGGGTAAATCCGGCCCCTCGCCACATCTGAAACAGCCCAGAGGTAATCTGAATGCCTCGGAAACCATCGCCCATGTCGGCATTGAGAATCTCCTGCCCAAAAATGGGCCAAACCACCTGGGCGCTGGGCTTGATGTGGATGGGGTCGGCCATCCAGGAGGAAAAGTTAGAAAATCGAGCCCCATGAAAATACATGCCGCTCAACCAGATGAAAATCACCGCCAGATGGCCAAAATGGGCGGAGAAAATCTTGCGGGAAATATCTTCTAAATCTGCGGTGTGGCTATCAAAATCGTGGGCATCGGCATGGAGGTTCCAAATCCAGGTAGTGGTTTTGGGCCCCCGCGCCAGGGTACGTTCAAAGTGGCCCGGCTTAGCCCACGGTTCAAAGGAGGTGGGCACCGGGTTGCGGTCAACCTCAACCCTGACCCGTGGCTTCTGCTCCGGAGGACTCGTGGTCATGAATACACTCCTTAGTTTGCTAACGTTTGCTCAACAGTGGCGGGAAAAATTACCCCGGACTCAACCTTGGTAGGCAAGGCAGGAGCGTCTTGAGCATCCACCCCTAGCCAAACCGGTGAGAAGGGTTCACGACTGTCTTTCAAGGCCAAAATGCCTCGATTCGCGTCGATGGTAATGTCGGCCCAGGTGGGCACTACGGTCTTTTGCAGATAGCCATCGGCGGCCCAACCGGCGTATCGATCAAACCCAAAGGCCGCCATATCCACTCCCAGAGCCGCACACCAAATGCCCGCTACGGGCAACGCGGCCAGAAAAAAATGGAGCGATCGCGAATCCTTAAACCGCAGCCCCCGCCAAAACAGCCTTTCCTGATGCACCTGGACGTGCTCAAAGCTGTAGGTGCCGCGCGGCCTCACCGCCCAGGCCGGTTTTTGCCAACCGGACGGGCTACTGCCCTGGCGCATCAAGGCCGACGTAACCAGCGAGCCGTGGGCCGCACAAAGCAACGACCCGCCAAAAACGCCAATCACTCCCAGCTGATGAAACGGGTTGGCCAGAATATTGTGGTCGGCCTGAAATTGCAGCATAAAGGTGAAGGTGCCGGCAATGCCGAGGGGCATCCCAGCGGAAAAGCTGCCCTGGCCAATGGGATAAATCAGCAATACTGATACCGCCGCCGCCACCGGGGCCGTAAAGGCCAGCGAAATCCAGGGCCGCATGCCAAGGCGATAGCTCAGCTCCCATTCCCGATCCTGGTAGGCAATGATGCCAATTACAAAATGCAGCACAATCAGCTGGTAAGGGCCGCCATTGGTCAGCCACTCTTGCAACGAAGCCGCCTCCCAAATCGGATAAAAATGTAGCCCTACGGCGGCGGAAGTGGGTATCACCGCCCCAGTAATCACGTTGTTACCATCCAGCAATGCGCCCGAAATGACTCGCCCAGTGCCATCGATATCGACAGCAGGGGCGGCAATAAACGCCAGCACAAAGACAATCGCGGCGGTGGCCAGGGTAGGAATCATTAAAACCCCAAACCAGCCAATGTAAATACGATTTTCGGTGCTGGTTACCCACCGACAAAATTGCTCCCAGGGATGGATAGAATCTGGGGCTAAAGCAATCTTCGGCGGATGGGGTGTCTCTAAAATTTCAAGTTGGCTAGGGCGATTGTTGGCAACCGCTCTACCAAACTGTGTGATCATAAAAAACCCTCATTAAAACTGACTAAGGTAGCTCAGCAATAGGCTCCCTCGGCGGGCCGCCTCCTGGTGATAGTGTGCGCTGTTGCTCTCAGGAGAGGGGCTCTATTCTGCCGGGTCAGCGGGCTGCGCTGAATTACAGTTCAAAATAGGAAATAAAAATGAAAAACCAAGGAAGATGAACATCTACTTCAAGGAAAGTTACAGTCAAACGTGACGGTTCAAAACCTGACCAGAGGATTATTGATTAGTTCGCGTAGGTTGGGTGCAACGAAGTTAAACCCAACAGCAGCAGACGTTGTTGGGTTCCGCTAGGGATTCACGCAGCCTACAAATCTGTTCGGGCTTTTCCCACCCTCCGGGAAGCAAGCTACATCCCCCAACCCCTTCT
>CAYUBC010000650.1:0-2157 GCA_964442885.1 uncultured bacterium
CACCCCCACCGTGGCCAGCACCAGCCCTGGCGCTCCGAGCCAGCGGATCAACCAGAAGTCCAGCACCGCGTTTAACAGGATGTTGATCAGGCTAATCCGAAAGGGGGTTTGGCCATCGCCCAGGGCATAGAAGACTCGCACCAGCACATCCCGCGCCAGGTAAACAAACATGCCGATGCCGTAGACCCGCAGCACCGAGGTTACCAGGTCAGAGGCATCGGCATCAAAGGCCCCCCGTTCATAAATGACCCGCACAATGGGGGAGGCCAGCACGATAAACAGCGCCCCCAGCGGCAGCATGGTGATGGCCGTAAACATGAGGCTCTGGCGGATGCGGGTTTTTAGCTCTGGCCATTGGGGAGGAGCTGCCAGCCGCGCAAACAGCGGCAAAAACGGTACCAGAATGACGTTAGAAATAATCCCCAGCGGGGTTTGCACCAGCAGATTGGCATAGCTCAGGGCCGCCGCCGTGCCGGGGATAAAGGAGGCAAAGAACAAATCTGTAAATAGATTGATTTGCAACATTCCCGACGACAGGGTGGCGGGCACCAGCACGCTGAAAACCTCCTTCACCCCTGGCACAGACCAGTCAAACCGCAGGCGCGGTCGGCCCAGGCCCGATCTCCACAGGGCCGGCAGCTGAGCCAGCCATTGCAACACCGCCCCAGCCAGGGTACTGGCCGCCAGCACGGCTCCACCAATCAAATAAAACTTTGGATTGGCTATATCTGCCCCAATCGCCCAGTAGAGCAGCCCCAGGCCCACCAACACCGCCCCGCTAGAGAAAATCGGGCTAATGGAGGGCAGCCAGAACTGGTTATCGGCATTGAGCGCCCCAAAGCCAATGCCAATTAACCCGGCCAGCAGCGCCATTGGCGACATAATTTGCAGTTGTCGGATGGCAATATCGCGGGCAATGGGTTCCCCCTGGCCCAGGCCCGGCGCAATGGTGTCGATGATGGGGCCAGCTAGCAAAAACAACCCCAGGGATACCCCAATCAGCATCAGCCCGAGCAGGGTGTTAATCGCTTCCAGTAACGCCCCGGTGTCTTTGCGGTCTTGCCTGGCCACCACGCTGACAATGGCGCTGTGGAATGGGCCATTGATGCCCCCCAGCAAAATCAGCAAAAAGCCCGGAATGATGTAAGCAAAGCTGTAGGCATCGGCCACTGGCCCCACGGCAAAGGCCGCCCCAATGGCCTGCTGGCGGAACAGGCCAGCTAATTTGCTGAGAATGGTGGCGATCGCCACAATGCCAGCAATGTTAGCCAGGGAACGCTTGGGTTGAGAATCCGACACAGCGCCTCACAGAGACTGAAAATTACTTGTAGCCAGCAGGATTAGAGGGCACTGGTGTAGCCCTCTCTCACCCCGCAATGGCCACCCTTTATTTAACGCCATAACTGTGCAGAATGCCGGGATACCCACGGTCTGAAACCAGCCTTGACGGGAGGTTGGGCGGTGCAAGTGAATCCAACTCGGTTGATCGTCATCAGGTCGTTGATGGCCCTAACCCGCTGACTCTAGCTGATTCACGACGGTATCGTACAGGCTTTGCACCAGGGCGATCGCCCTGGCCGGTTGATGGGAGTAGTAGGATTTAGCACAACCTCATATCTGAGTCGCGCTGCAAAAGGGCTGTACTGCTGCAACCCTGAAAAAGGGCTACAGTCATAGCCCTGGTTTTCTAGCAATTGCATCAGTACACCCAGGTCATGGATTAACGGATATATGTCTCCGATTAGCGCAATCCATGCCTTTAGGCATTTTTCCGTGGCTTGCTGCACATGAAATCCAAAGATCTCGTCGGCAAAAATATCTCGATTATCCATGCCTTGGAGCGCTCGCAAATCCCTCAATGCTGCTTTTAGCAGGAGTTTCGCCTGATCGAGATCGTTCATAAATCACTTTTCCTTCTCGCAAGGCCCTAGTGGTAATGTGATTCTGGCTGCCTTTCCAATCCTCAACCTCCTGCTGACCATAAAGCAGAACATCCGTAGGAATGCCAAATCTTACCAGAGCATGACTCACTCGGTTAATCTCCTCGAAGCGACTATGGTGAGGGCCAAAAGGCTCTTGAACAATAATCAACAAATCCACATCAGAGTTAGGGCCAGCGGTGCCCCTGGCCTGGGAGCCAAACAGCACAATTTGTTC
>CAYUBC010000651.1:0-2153 GCA_964442885.1 uncultured bacterium
CTCCTGGGAGAGGGGCTGGGGGTGAGGGCTGCAGGGACTTTGTGATCTACTGAACCTATTCGGTACTTTATTTCAGCGCACGTCCCTAAAGGTCACTAGTGCAGCGTCAACCCTAAGAGTTCGGGTTTGTAGTCAGCGCTTTAGCGCTAAAGCGCTGACTACGAGCTGATGCATCTACCCTAAAATTTGGCGTTGACAAAGCACTAGCTAGAAATCAGTAGCTAGAGGACGTAACGGCAGTCGCCTATGGGGGGCTGTCTAACCGCTCCAGCTCTTCGGCATAATGTTCACCCATCTCCCGCCCCTGCATCAAGATGGATTCATAGTGGATGATGGCTCGAATAGTGACTGATTCGCCCACATCTGGTAAGGGTGCAGGAGTGATCACCCAGATTTGGCCAGAGTCGTCTATGAGCTGGTAAAGTCCCTGACCCAGTAGGGGGAGGTGTTGTTCGACCCGGCCTTCCAGGTAGGCCACGCTCTGGTCATGCTGGCTGACCTCGGCAATGGGCACGATGGGGCTGAGCCAGGCCAGGCCGGGAACCAACCGCAGGCGATCGCGCAGCGAAAAAGCCAGGGTTTGGTGAACGCTGGTGTTACACCCGGCTAAGCCGACCAGGGTTAAACCCAGCAATCCAGGAGCGGCGAGGTGCTTAAGCATGGGTCATCAACCAAAAGGACGTACACAGACAGAGGGGTAGCCGCCCGGTAAGCCCGGACTCACCGATCCAGATTGGGAACAAAATCTGAGACACTGGGAAAGGCGCTGGCGCATATTGTCTCCATCCTACCGTTGAGGCGCAATTTTAGTGCCTGACCTGGATGGCTGGAATGCCTGCCCATTACTTGCCTTGGTGATTTCTCTTTGCCATGACCCAGTTGCTTGACGGTAAAGCCCTGGCCGCCCAAGTTCAGACCGAACTGGGCCAGACCATTCAAACCCTAACGACTCAAGGACGCCGACCGCCTGGGTTAGCGGTGATTATGGTAGGCGATAACCCGGCTAGCGCCGCCTACGTGCGCAATAAGGCACGAGCCTGTAACCAGGTGGGCATTGTGTCGCAGGTGCGGCATCTCCCGGCCACCACCGCCCAGGCCGAGGTCATGGCCCTGGTGCAGCAGCTCAATGCCGACCCCCTGGTAGATGGCATTTTAATTCAGCTGCCTCTACCGGATGGGTTTGATGCAGTAGCCCTGCTCAACGCCATCGACCCCGATAAAGACGTAGACGGGCTACATCCCATCAACCTGGGGCGGCTGGTTAGGGGGGAACCCGGCCTCCGCAGTTGTACACCCTACGGCGTCATGCGGTTGCTGTCGGCCCACGGGTTTGACCCCAGCGGGGCTAACGCCGTAGTCATGGGGCGTAGCATTTTGGTCGGCAAACCCATGGCCCTGATGCTTCTGGAAGCTAATGCAACGGTTACCATTACCCATGCCCGCACCGTTAATCTGGCTGAGCTAACCCGGCAAGCTGATATCCTAGTGGCGGCAGTAGGGCGACCTGGCCTGGTTGGGGCTGACTGGGTTAAACCGGGTGCTGTGGTGGTGGATGTCGGCATCAACCGGGTTGAAAAGCCCGATGGATCCACTCATTTGGTTGGGGATGTAGATTTTGCCGCCATTGCCCCTGCGGCCAGAGCCATTACCCCCGTACCGGGTGGAGTGGGGCCGATGACCGTGGCCATGCTGCTAGAAAACACCGTGACCAGCTATCGCCAGCGCCTTCAAGTTTAATGGTTAGCGGGTGTCTGCTGCGCCTGGGCCTCTATCCCGTTTCTGTTCCTGTGTAAAACATTTCTGTGCTGCTATGGTGCAAACCGACTCCCTAGACCCTAAATTGGCCGCCTTTGACCTCTCTGCCTACCTGAGCGAGCGGCGTCAGCAGGTAGAAGCGGCCCTCGACCAGGCTATGCCGGTGCGCTACCCCGAAACCCTCTACGAATCGATGCGCTACTCGCTGTTGGCGGGTGGCAAGCGGCTCCGGCCGATTTTGTGCCTGGCGGCCTGTGAACTGGTTGGCGGTAGTGTGGATCTGGCCATGCCCACGGCCTGCGCCCTGGAAATGATTCACACCATGTCGCTCATCCACGACGATCTACCCTCTATGGATAATGATGACTATCGGCGCGGACGGCTCACCAACCACAAGG
>CAYUBC010000652.1:0-2138 GCA_964442885.1 uncultured bacterium
GTCGATGCACTCCAGCACCGCAAACTGGCCTACGGGGTCGGCCTCGGTGGCGGCACTCCACAGGGTGCCACCGCTGGTGAGGTCGTAGAGTTCGTTAAACAGCGCCATTTTGAACCAGTCAGGCCAGTCAGGCCGGTCGAGAATGGGCTGCTGCCAGGCAATGATGCTCTGCTGCCAGGCCGAGTAGTGGGCCAGGGCGGCTTGGGCGATCGCCCTGGCATTGCGCCCGCTGCGGCCAAAAAAGTCCGTATAGCGGCGGTAGGATTGGACACCTTTGGCAAACTCCGTTACCGGCAAGTCCCAGGCCAGCACCACAGGAAGCTGCCGGGTTTCCCCCGGTTGCAGGGTAAAGCGCAGGGTCATGGCACAGCCCACCTGCTCCCCGGCCTCGGCTGGGGTCGTATCCAGCAGGTTCATCAACCGCCCCAGCCGCGACCAGGCCTCCCACAGGTCGCCGCCGTCCCCCGCCGGGTTCCAGCGCAAATCGTAGGACACCTCTACTCCGGGCTGCTCCAGCGTGGCCAGACACCACTGGCCGTCGCCTTCGCTCGGTTCTGGCTGGCGCTGCCACCAGGCTCCCTCCATCAGGCAGCCCTTGAGGCCATCGGTGGTGACCAGTTGGTTGTAGTTACCCTGGCTTTTGCTCAGGGCGGGCACGTAGTCATAGTAGGGGCTGCCGTCATCCCGCAGCTTGACTTCTGGGGATTTTTGGGTATTGGTGAACCAGCCCACCAGGTTTTGCCAGCTCGCCATCAGGCTCAGGGTGAGGGGGTGATCTGTAGGATTGTGGGCCGTCCACACAAACACCGCCACGGGATAGCTGGCCTCCTGGTAGTTGTGGGGCCAGATGGGAGAGAACTGTTCGCAGAGCAGCTTGGCCTGAAACACGTTCTCGTAGTGGTACCAACTGCGGGGGTAGAGGGCGGGGTAGGTGCCGGTCGTATGTTGGGCGGTAGAGGCCGGATACCAGGCCCAGGTGGGGAGGGTGCCATCGGTGGGGGGTTGGGTGCTGAGGGCGTAGGCCTGGGTTTGGCCCGCCGCCGCCTCAAACAGGCTGAACTGGCAGGCCGGAAAAGCCTGAAAGCTATGCTCGCCGCCATCCAAATGCCACAGGTTGAAGTCACCCTGGGGTGATCGCCCAATGCAACCTGCCCCAAACCCGCCCAGGGGGGCTCCATGCCAGGGGCCATCGTCCAAGTTGCTGGCGTAGCGCACGGTGTAGTAGTGCGTCCAGGGCTGGCCAAGGGGCCGCCGCCAGGTCTGGGAGGGGATAGGGGGGAGAGAGGAGGATTCAGTCATCCCCAAATCTTACCGGAGCGGGTTAATTTCTAGAATGCTGTTAAAGCCAAAGCCCAGGTTGCTGGGTATTAGTCTAAGGCGGGTTCCTAGTCAGATGGTTGAGTAACAAAACTCTCAAAGCTGGCGGCTAGAAACCTCGCCCATACCGGCACAACCCCCTGGCGCGGGTGCATAAATGGGCCGAGTTTAGCGGCTACCCGAAGTAGCGCTGATGCTCGGCGGAGGCCAGCCAGTAGGTGCTGGCGGGTTGAATTCGAGTGACGATGGGCTTGGGGTAGTGGCCAGAGGCATCAAGCTGGTTTTTGGCCTGGCGGGCGACCTGGCCCTGGGCTGGGGTGTGGTAAAAAATCACCGAGCGGTACTGTTCGCCGCGATCTGCCCCCTGGCGGTTGAGGCTGGTGGGGTCGTGAATGCGCCAGAAGGTATCGAGCAGGGTGGTGTAAGGGATAGCCGCGGGGTCAAACTGCACCTGGCAGACTTCAGCATGGCCAGTAATGCGCGAGAGCACGTCCAGGTAGCAGGGGTTCTCAAAGTGGCCGCCCATATAGCCAACGGAGGTGTCGATGATGCCATCCAGTTTGCGAAAGGCGGCTTCTACACCCCAGAAGCAACCAGCCCCAAAGGTGGCGAGTTCAATGATTTGAGTCATGGGCTTAGCCATAGCGTATCGGCGGGACCTTGATGTCACTACCCCATCAGCATCAAGATTGATTTCAGCATCTGATGAAGCGCAGTTAGCGTCTGCTTTAGCTCAAGGCAGGATCTGAGGAACGCAGATCTTTTAACATGGCATTCTTGTAGGTCAGGCAGGATGCCTGACGGTGGACAGCCAGGACAGC
>CAYUBC010000653.1:0-2132 GCA_964442885.1 uncultured bacterium
ATTGCGAATAAAGGAGATCTCCTGGGTGGGCTCAAAGAAGGGTTGATCCTGCATGTCTTTAGCACCCAGGCTGTCTTTGGTGCTCTGGGGCCGGGTTTTGCTGCGGCTGCGGCGAAAGCGCACTTCAAGATTGAGCTGCAATTGCGGCACCGGGGGATTGGCCTCGGCCTGGGAAGCCCCGGATGCACCAGACAGCACAAAGCGGTCTACCAGCAGGGTTGAGTCTACGATTGGCACCGGGCGATCGCCAGGGCCGGGCACGGTGATTTGATCCGGGTGGCCAGCGGCAATGGCCTGGCGAAACACATACACAAACCGCCCGTCTGACATGGCCTGAAAGGGGGCATCGGCGGTCAACCGAGCGGTTCTGGAGAGAAACTTGTCTTCTTCGTTGTCGGCCACTACGATGCCAGGGGCCACCGGATTGCGACTGCCCTGTTTAACGGTGGGCAGCAGCAGTTGGTCAGCAAGGCCAAAGCCAACTTCGGCAATTTCTCTGGGGAACTCCAACTCCTGGGGCTGAGGCGACCAGAAGTTAACGTCTGCGGCACTCTCGCTCTGACCATTGAGGTTAAGCACGGAATAGTAGATGCGGCGCTGGTCATCCATCGCCAGGGCAATGACGGTGCCCTGGTGGCGCACCAGAACGGGATAGCGGTAGTTGCGATCGCTGTAGCGCTGGATGAAGCTCTCTAAAACGGGGGCTTGAGCAGTCATAGGGTCTCCTGATGTGGCTAAGGCCCTGCCAGTTGCGCTAGCCCGCAGGCTAACCATCCCAATTGCAGGGGTTGGGGACGCAGAACAACTACAGAGGTGATTGTTTAGCCTCCAGGGACAGTTTGGTGATCGTCCTCACCCGTGGCGATGATTAAGGCGGCCTGGGCGGGTGATGGAGGCAAAGGGCAGAAGGCGGAGGGCGGAGGGCAGAAGGCAGGGGTGTAGCACGTCACCCTGCTGGCCTGACCCTCCTACGGCCTAGTCTCTGGCCAGGCAAACCGCTCAGACCCCAGCGAACCTCGATGGGACGTGTCCAGCCGGAGGCTGGCACGAGGGGAAGATTGGTACTGTCCAGCCTCGGGACGAAGATACACGGATTGAGCCAAAGAGACCAGTCGGTTTCCCTGCTACCGAATAGGGAGGTTTAGCTTACCGCGAAGGGGCTATCGATCATCAAAGATGGCACTGTAGAGACTGAGGCCCTCTTTGGCTTTTCACCAACCTAATTAGGCTGGTTTGAGGCTGGCTGTCTCCGGATCGTATTGAAACTGATGGAGAGTACCGGCCTGGAGCTTTCCAATGGCCTCCTCGATCGCCCTTAGCGGCACAAAAAACCATTCCCTTGGCTGGACAGGTATGCCGAAACGATCTTGCAGTGCCACATCTAATCGAGCCGGGTCGAAAAACTTGTGTAGCAGAGCCTCAAGCTTAGTCCGGTTAATGTTCATCAGCTTGAATTCAGCGACGATCTCCACCTCTGCCAACAGATAGGTTGGGTCTTTCTTGGCGTTGGCTACCCGCTTTTTGATATCGCCGCTGGTTACACCGATTTTGTGAATAATCGACCGATGCTGGGCAATGAAGGGATCATCGGATTGGCTCCGCAGCACATAGATGCAGCCGGTTTGCACATCGTCTTCGGCTTCAACCGGGGAAAACAGAGGCCCCAGATCTGGGTTGGTAATGCGGCGACTTACTTTGTCTTTATTCAGGGCTCGCTGGAGCGATCGCAGCAGCAGATTGCTCTCAGTGCCATTGTCATAAATCACCCGCAGCTCGCAGTTGGGCCGCCCATAGTCGCTGATGAATTCCTGGCCCATATCGGCCACCAGCACTTTTTGACCATCGAGGATGAATAGATCACCTTGATTGATGGCGGCGTTGTCCTGATATTTCACCGTTTGCCGCGCCCCGGTTTCTAAGTCTTGCTGCACCTGCTTGAAGAGGGGTTTGAACTGGGCAAAGTCCAGGCAGGGGGTACGCTGGGCGATTTCCTCAGCGGCTTTGATTTCCTGGCGCGATCGCACATGGGTGAGATGGGTGACATCGTTTTTAGCGGTGGCCTCAAGGCCCAGTTCAACCAGCAATGCCTCATCATCCAGAGCTTCCACGGGAGGGAGGGAGGTAGTAGCCTC
>CAYUBC010000654.1:0-2131 GCA_964442885.1 uncultured bacterium
CCACCTCTGGAAGATAAGTACAATTTCCCCTTCTGCCTGCGGGTGCCCACTCAAACCGCACCCATCCTCTGGGGTGAACCCCTGAGCAATCTGGAAACCACGCTGCTAAACCGCCGCTCTACCCGGCAGTACAGCGGGGCAGCCATTTCTCTGGAGGCGCTCAAGCAGTTGTTGGATTTTACCTACCAGCCTCACCACTACCGCAACCAGGGGTTTGACGCCAACCCCGACTACTGTGAGCTAAATTTGCTGCAAACCTTTCTCGTGGTGTCTGAAGTAGATGGGTTAGAGGCTGGTTGCTACTACTACGCCCCTCACAGTGAAGAACTGCGGCAAGTACGGTTTAAGCAGTTCCGGCGAGAGCTGCACTACCTGTGCCTGGGCCAAGAACTGGGGCGTGACGCGGCTGTGGTGCTGTTCCATACGGCTAATTTAAAGGCGGCGACGGCCAGCTATGGCGATCGCGTCTACCGTTACCTGCACCTGGATGCAGGCCATTTGGGCCAACGCTTGAACCTGGCGGCGGTTTATCTGGGCTTGGGCGTCAGCGGTATTGGTGGCTTCTACGATGACCAGGTTAACGATGTGCTGGGCATTCCAGCGGATGAAGCCGTGGTTTACATTACTACTTTGGGGCAGCCAGGCTAGTGCCGAAAGGCAGAAGTAAGAAAGCAGAAGGCAGAAGGAGAATTCCTTGTGACACAAGGGTTTTCACGTTAGCCCATAGGTGGGTTATTTCCGCCTCAGAGGACTAACGCCAGCCGGGGGAAAACAGGGAAGAGGGACAAAAACTGCCATCGAATGGGTCGATGGATCTCATCCAAAAGAGAGAGGGCAAACGAGCCAGTTTTGCGTTACTATGAGTGCCCTCCTTCAGTCATATTTACCTGAGGTAGGGGGGGGGGCGTTGGGTTAGTTGTCAAGTGGTTAGGGTTTAACCCTTAGGAACCTAACCTGTAGCACAGTAAATTTTCATCACTGGCTCAGGTATGGTTCAGAGAGTTAGGCAATAATGGAGCCCTGATGAGTCCCTTGGTGGTCGAAAAACAGTCATTGGCTGCTTGTTGGCACTGGGGTAGGAAGTGGGGCATCGGCAATTGGCATAGGGGTGTCACAGGAATGTCATAGCCATGAAATATGGCATCGTTACCATCTAGAACGCAGGTTAATTCTGCAAGAACCTAGATGCAGAGGACGGTTGACATAAATCGACGGGTACGGTTTTCCACTGGGGTAATCCCCAATTCTACATGACCTTAGAGCTTAGATAATACAGTTAATTACCACCACGGGGGAATCTAAATTGAAACATCCGATGCAGCTCTGTCCGAAACCTTAGTTAATAATTGGCCCAATTAACCTGACGGAACAATGGGTTAGTGGATAAGGTCATACTAGCCTACTACAGTCCTGTAGTACTTTACGCAACAGAAATGTTGTTATATCCTAGAAGGATGAATCCGTAGTGGTTACGAGTTTAGCGCAGGTGTTGAGGCCGGGTAAGCGACCTAGAGCCAAAGAAGGTAGCACAGGGCGTTTTTTAGGATTAACCCGGATATTTATCCTGATTTGCAGTAGCTTTGCCAGAAATTTACAGCAGCGGTGGTGGTAGTTAGCCCACCCAGGGTTAGGGGTCAGCAGTCGTTCTTTGAAATTCGCAGTTTTGTTTGTATAGCCGCTTGGGTGCCTCAGCCCAAACGTTGGTTATCTGTTCATCTGTAGGCGTTGTCAGCATTGTCAGTGGAGGCGAGAGCAATTCATGCCAAAAACAAAAACCCGCACGTTAAAAAGTAAACCCCTATACAGCGCCGATGCTGTACGCACCTATCTCCACGAGATTGGGCGTGTACCTTTGCTGACCCACGAAGAAGAAATTATCTTTGGCAAGCAGGTGCAGGCCTACATGGCGCTGCTAGAGCTGAAGGAAACCCTGGCTACCTCGCTGGAGCGCGAGCCTTCTCTGGCCGAGTGGGCAGAGGCCGCCAAGTTAACCCCTGAGCAGCTCAACAAGCAAGTGCGTCAGGGCGAGCGAGCCAAGCGCAAGATGATTGAGGCCAACCTGCGGCTAGTAGTGGCGATCGCCAAAAAGTACCAGAAGCGCAACCTGGAATTTCTCGATCTGATTCAGGAA
>CAYUBC010000655.1:0-2128 GCA_964442885.1 uncultured bacterium
CCCATGACAACCCTTAAAAAATAGAGATTTTTTTAAGCCTGAGTAGTAACGTATTCTCTATAGAGGCATAGTGATTGCAAGTAACACCAAATTTGAGCAAACTCATTAAATTCAGTAGTGGAAAGCACAATTTAACATGTAACTAAGGCCACTGTTATTGGAATGAAATAGCAACCATTTTGTTTCCACGGATAGCAACAGCTTGCCATGGAATAACAAGCCCATAAATCTCAAATAAATATCCTCAATACTTCTCCCAGAACCCAAACAGGTTTACTTACCATAGGCAAAGAATTTGGGTATGCATCTGTCGCTCGTTTACAAAATAATCGTTTGTGACATTGGAGATACAGATGACTAAGTTGCTTGAAAAAGCAGGTGTTGTAGTTGGTTCTACAGTCGCTGCTTTTGCTGTTTCGGCAATTGCTATGGCAGACAGCGCCCTAGCACTGACTTTTCATCCCCTTGATTTGAGCGGGTTGCAAAACCTACAAACGGCTGGCACTGCGCCAGGTACTCAGTTGCAAGGGCCAACCCAGTACTTTGGTGAGCGCTGGAATTATGGCGCACAAGCCTTTACCAAGCGGTCTATGGGTACTTTTACCATAACCCTAGTTGAGCAAATGAACGCCGCCCTCACCCGACCCGCGGGGAATGCTGAGGGGGATCTAGCCTTAGGAGTTAAAAAGACTCCGGAAGGCGGTTCTATCACCATCAAAATTGACTTTAGCCCTAACAACGGTAAGTCCAGTCTGTTTCCTGGGCTCAAGATTAGCCAGGTAACCGGGATTGATGGAGACGTTGGGCCAACTACGCTCAACCCCTTTGCTGATCCCACTGATAAATTCTCTGAAGTCACTCTTGACGGCTCTGGTTGGACGGAGGTTGCGACTGACCCTCTATTTGAAGGTGGGGCCGTTAATGATGTCTTGAATTGGACTTACAACACCACGCCGACTACAGTCGGTAGTTCTAACATCCCATTCACCTACGTTTCTGATGGAGCGACAAAGTCCCTCCTAGTTACCTATGAATCAAAGGGCACATTCCTGAACAATGGTGGCTTTAACATCAGCACGGCCTACGTGCCCACTCCGGCGCTGCTACCCGGTCTGCTCGGCCTGGGGGTTGCGGCACTGCGCAAACGCCACGGAGAAGATGCTGCTTAAGCTGAGGGACCGTTATAGCATTGGCTAGGAGCAAGTCTGCTTCTAGCCTAACTTGATGGCTTTTTAAGCAACCTGGCGGGTAACTTACAAAAACTGAGAATCCAGACCAAGTCTTTGAAGTTACCATAAGCATCCCAAAGTTCACCTTACAGAATCCAGGGAGGCTTGCCTAAGATGATTACAGAATCTGGGGCCGCATCTGTCTCTCGTTTATTAGGCAATCTTTTTTTGATATTGGAGATACAGATGACTAAGTTGCTTGAAAAAGTAGGTCTTGTAGCTGGTTCTACAGTGGCTGCTTTTGCTGTTTCAGCCGTTGCCATGGCGGACAGCGCTCTGGCTTTCACATTTTATCCTCTGGACTTGAGCGGTCTGCAGAATCTGGGAACTGCTGGTTCAGTTCCAGGTACCCAGCTACAAGGCCCCACGGCTTACTTTGGTGATCGCTTTAACGACGGTACTAAAAATAAGTTGGGCACTTTCACCATTAGCCTGGTTGATCAGGTTAATGCCCTGGTAACTCGTCCAATTGGCAATGCCCAAGGGGATGTGGTGCTGGGTGCTAATGCTGGTGGTGGTAAGTTGGCCATCCGCATTGACTTTACGCCCAACAGCGGCAAGTCTAGTTTGCTGCCTGGCATCAAGGTTACACAGGTAGGCGGCAATGGCACCCCCGGGCCTGACTCGCCGTTTAACCCCTTTGCTGACCCCACCGATGACTTCGCTGAGGTCACCCTGGATGAAGGTAACACCTGGTTGGGTGGTAGCACCGATGCTCGCTTTGTGGGTGGCGCTGTTGACAACGTCCTCAGCTGGACCTACGACACGCCAAGAACCACAATTGCTAGCGCTGATATTCCCTTTGAGTTCATCTCAAGTGGTACCACCTCGACCCTGCTGATTACCTACGAATCCGCTGGGAAATTTATCAATAACGGTGGCTTTAACGTTAGCACTGC
>CAYUBC010000656.1:0-2127 GCA_964442885.1 uncultured bacterium
GGGCAATGGGAGAGCAGCCCTCGGCCTGGGCACCGCTGAAGCGCACGGCTTTGTCATCCACCAGGCCAACTTTAATGAATTCCTGGAAGCCCTTATAGATTTTGGTAAACAGAGAGCCGGAGGCCAGGGGAGCAACGATATGGTCAGGCAGTCGCCAGCCCAGTTGTTCGGCCACTTCAAAGCCCAGGGTTTTGGAGCCTTCAGAATAGTAGGGCCGCAGGTTGATGTTGACGAAGCCCCAGCCGTAGGTGTTGGCGACTTCAGAGCAGAGCCGGTTGACCTGGTCGTAGTTGCCGTGGACGGCCATCACTGTGGGGCCGTAGATCAGAGTGCCCAGCACTTTGCCCGCTTCCAGGTCAGAGGGGATGAACACACAGCAGTCGAGGCCAGCGTGGGCGGCGATCGCGGCGGTGGAGTTCGCCAGGTTGCCGGTGCTGGCGCAGGACACAGTGGTAAAGCCGAGTTCGCGGGCGCGAGTCAGCGCCACAGAAACGACCCGATCCTTAAAGCTCAGGGTCGGCATATTGACGGCGTCGTTTTTAATGTATAGCTCCTTCAGGCCCAGTCGTCGGGCCAGGCGGTTAGTCCGCACCAGGGGAGTCATGCCCGTACCGACATCGATGGGATTGTCGGAACTAACGGGCAGAAAGTCTTTATAGCGCCAGATTGACAGCGGCCCAGCCTGAATGGTGGCGCGGGTTACCCGGCGGCGAATGGCCTCATAGTCGTAGGCCACTTCCAGGGGGCCAAAACAGACATCTTCGCAAACGTGCTTGGCACCAAGGTCGTAGGTTTCACCACATTCCCGACACTTAAGGGCCGAAAAGGTGGGGGCGGCGGTGGTGAGTCTATCGATGGACTGAGTCATGAACGCTTCCTGTGCCCTAAGGCAGTGCGACAACTTAAACGATGGGGTAGGGATTGCTAACGGGTTTGCCCAGGCTTTCCCTAACAAAGTACAGGAACATTACCACAACACCAAAACCCAAATCAAACATACCCGACTAAAAAAGTCGGGTATTGACCAGGCCTTATTTTTAGGGGCTCTTAACCTCTCTTAACGATTTAGCCGTGGAGAAAACGGTTAGGAAAGTTCAAAACTTTTATGGTGGCTGGCTAAAAATCGGGGATGACCTGCAACAAGGTAGTGTGGTATACAAACGCCCGGTTCCTAGTTAAGGTTAAGTGTTCTAAAGTCATGGAACGTTTGCATTATCTGGTATGCCAAGTTAAAAAACCTGTCCTATGCTTAGGTCGCATAAACGTCCTCGACTTGAGCAGGGGTAGGGGGTAAGGAGGTACCGGTTGCTCTAGGGACGATGGCTTTATTCCACGGTGGCCTTAGCAAAACGTTATGGTAGTGATTCAAGATAAACCGCTCGCCAATGTATTTCGTCAGTTGTCCGGTGGCGCATTTCCGCCGGTAGTGGAGTCCTACGATCGCGGTAAAACCATTTTTTTTCCTGGCGATCCGGCGGAACGGGTTTATTTTTTACTGAAAGGGGCCGTTAAGCTGTCGCGGGTTTACGAAGCTGGTGAAGAGATCACCGTAGCCCTGCTGCGAGAGAACAGCGTGTTTGGGGTGCTTTCGCTGATTACAGGCAATCGGTCAGATCGGTTCTACCATTCGGTGGCGTTTACGCCGGTTGAACTGCTGTCGGTGCCCATTGAGCAGGTTGAGCAGGCGTTGGAGGAGAACCCGGAACTGGCCTTGCTGATGCTGCGGGGGCTCTCATCACGGATTTTGCAGACCGAGATGATGATTGAAACCCTGGCTCACCGGGATATGGGCTCTCGGCTGGTGAGTTTTTTGCTGATTCTCTGCCGCGATTTTGGCGTGCCCAGTCAAGACGGCATCACCATCGACCTGAAGCTCTCTCACCAGGCCATTGCCGAGGCCATTGGCTCTACCCGGGTTACGGTGACGCGCCTGCTGGGGGATCTGCGCCAGGAGGGAATGATTTCTATCTACAAAAAGAAAATCACCGTCCACGACCCGGTCAACTTGAGTCAACAGTTCACCTAAGCCTCGAACACCCTCGCCATGATGGGGAAATTGATTGTTTTTGAGGGCATTGAGGGCTGTGGCAAGTCCACTCAGCTTCAGCACTTACAGGACTATCTGTT
>CAYUBC010000657.1:0-479 GCA_964442885.1 uncultured bacterium
GCTGGTGGCGGTGCGGGAGGAGTTGCACCGCATTGTGGCCCAGGTTTATGAGCGGGCTGGGACGGGTGCTAGCGCTCTGGAGTGCGTGGTCTATGGTGGCCAACTGCTGGAGGATGCACCGCGATTTAATGCGGGCTATGGCTCGGTGCTGCAAGCGGATGGGCAGGTGCGGATGAGTGCTTCGCTGATGGCGGGGGCCGCCCAGCGGTTTAGCGGCGTGATTAATGTGTCGCGGGTGCAGCATCCCATTGACCTGGCGGCCTTTTTGCAGGGGAGCGACGATCGGGTGCTCTCTGACCTGGGGGCTACCGAATTGGCCAGAGAGCTTGCCCTGCCCCTGTTTGACCCAATTACCGACCTACGCCTGAAGGAATGGATGCAGGAGCGGGCGGGGAACTTTCAGCGGGCGATGGCGGGGGTGGTGGCGGAGCCGGTTGTGGCTGATGCTGAGGCGCGCCGGGGCACGGTAGGGGTTGTGG
>CAYUBC010000657.1:489-2120 GCA_964442885.1 uncultured bacterium
CATCTGGCGGCGGGCGCCTCCACCGGCGGCAAAGGGCTGGAACGCCTGGGCCGAGTCAGCGATTCGGCCACTCCGGCGGGCAACTATGCCAACGCTCTGGCGGCGGTGAGCTGCACTGGCATTGGCGAAGACATTATTGACGAATGCCTGGCCGCCCGCATTGTGGTGCGCGTTACCGATGGCATGGGGATAGCCACGGCCTTTGCCAAATCCTTTGCGGAGGCCACCGCCAACCAGCGAGACTTTGGGGCCATTGGCCTGAGCCACCAGGGCGAAATTGCCTGGGGCAAAACCAGCGCCATCCTGCTGGCGGCTTACCACACGGGCAGCACCCTGGGCGACACCCTGGAGCTAGAAGTTGGCACCCTGACCGGGGTGGTGAATTAGGGGCATTGCAGCCAGAGGGAGAATCGCGTTTGGCGATAGGCTCCCTGGCCGTAATGCCCCCAACCGTTTATTCCACGCGCTATTCCACTAGCAGGGTTTTGGTCATTACCACCAGCCACTGGTTAGGCTCGCCGCTGGGGACCGGATCGCACCAGTCGTTGGGGTCGGCATAGCCAAGACTATTCAGGATTTTGATGACCCGGTCTAGCCCCGGCAGGGTGCCATAGAGCACATGGCGCACTCGTTCGGGCTGGGGCTGCCGCCGTGGCGAGGATGCAGGCGGCAGGTTGGACGCGCCAGCGGCGTCCGGTTCGGGATATTGGCACATGGCATTCGCTTCCTTAGGTAAGTGAACAGGAAAAGAACGCGAAAACCCCAGCCACCCACGCGGTTGACGTGCAAACTGAGGGGCTGGGGTACCATGACCATAGCCACGCAATCTGCGCTGAGATTTGCGGGGTTAGCTGTTCGTGGGTGCTCGCAACACCTGCGGACAGCGCCGAGATTTTCGGGTTCTGGTGAACCACCGCTTGGGGTCAAACGGCTTAGTATAAAAGATTACTGATACAGGCGCTTCGTGTCAACCGGGTGGGGGATTTTTTTAAGTTTTTGTGACCCACAGAGGCCGAGCTAGGAGTCTGACGCCAAAATTTCATCCAGGCTAAGGGAGTCCAGCCATTGGACACGCTCTTTGGTGTAGTCTCCATGCCCTTGGTCAAACTGCTTTAGAAAACGGATAGCATCTACATACCCAAGCCCTTGCACCAAGGCTTGAAATCCTTTATTGGTGAGTTCTGTAGGGGTCATGCGTTATCTCCGTTGGTTTGCTCAATGGACATCAACCAGGTCACTGGATTGTTGACAGCTATAGCAAGTGCTACTGAATTAGTGCGGTTCAGTTGCATGGCCAACTGATTAATCCTGACCTATCTGGGTAAGCAGGTCAGTTCTGAACTGGTAGTAGCCCTGGACGGTGGAGAAATAGGCGGTTTGCAAATCCTGGTCAGTAAAGCCAGCCCCTAGGTCCTCAATTATTGCGATGGCAGCATCTATCTGTTCCAGGGCAGCTTCTAAATCACCCTGGCTCCGGTACAAATTAGCTATGCTATTGAGGGTGATGGCTTCACCAGCGCGATCACCTACCGCCCGCCTCAAGTGCAGGGCTTGGGTGAAATAGTCGAGGGCTTGCTCGCGCTCCCCCAGGGCATAGTAGACCCCGCCAATGTTGTTGAGGGTGGTGGCTT
>CAYUBC010000658.1:0-2119 GCA_964442885.1 uncultured bacterium
TGATAGTATGACTGTTCACTCCTCACACCACACTCCGCCTGGGCCGTAAGGTTCAGGCGGTTCCTTATGGGAAATAGCCCGAAATTATGTCCTATTGTATTGGGACAGGTTTAAAGAGGCCGGTTTTTGGCTATGGTAAGATTGCGTGTGTTTAAGAACAGCAAGGAATACTAGGCATGGCAGCCGCTCAGGTCACAGATTCTACGTTTAAGCAAGAAGTGCTGGAAAGCACTGTTCCTGTCCTTGTGGACTTTTGGGCTCCCTGGTGTGGCCCGTGTCGGATGGTAGCACCAGTGGTTGAAGAAATTGCTGAGCAGTACGACGGGCAAGTGAAAGTGGTGAAGGTCAACACCGATGAAAACCCTAGCGTGGCCAGCCAGTACGGTATCCGCAGCATCCCTACGCTGATGATCTTTAAAGAAGGGCAGCGGGTCGATATGGTGGTTGGGGCTGTGCCTAAGACGACCCTGGCTAACACCCTGGAAAAATATCTCTAGCTCCTCACTCTGCTGTGCTAAGGGCTGGGTTTTTGAGGGCTATGGCTTAGCCCGGTGAATTGTTTAGTCTGGAGCACCCGCCTTTAATTGGGCGGGTGTTTCATGTGTGATGATATTGCCATCTAGCCTCAGCCTCAGCTGGTTTGTGCGGGAAGCCGTGCCAATTCTCGCTAGAATAAAGTGCTGTCCGTATAAAGACCACGGCTATGGTTGCGCTTCCTTCTGATTTACCGGCCAATATCAGGGCAGACCTGACGGCGTTGCTGGAGCATTTGCCCACGATGGAGCATGGCAAGCTGATCCGGCAGGTGTTAGAAACCATTCTGCGCATGATGGGTCGGGAGGCTGACCGCCTGGATTGGAAAATCCTCAACTATGCCCTGCTGGATATGGAGCAGGCGTTTCAAATTTTTTATCCCTACCGCCACACCCGCAAAATTACGATTTTTGGCTCTGCCCGTACCCGACCCGACCATCCCGACTACCAACTGGCGGAGCTATTTGCCAAGCAAATTACCCAACTAGGCTTTATGGTGATGACCGGGGCCGGGGGCGGTATTATGGAGGCCGGAAATGCTGGTGCTGGCCCAGATCACTCCTTCGGCCTGAATATTCAGTTGCCCTTTGAGCAGGGGGCCAACTCGGTGATGACCGGCAACCCCAAGCTGATTAATTTCAAGTATTTCTTTACCCGCAAATTATTCTTCCTGCGGGAGAGTGATGCTTTGGTGCTCTTTCCTGGCGGCTTTGGCACTCAGGACGAAGCCTTTGAATCGCTTACCCTGATTCAGACTGGCAAGGCCGATCCGATGCCAATTATCATGGTTGACCACCCAGGGGGTACCTATTGGCAGGGTTGGGACACCTACATTCGCGACCATCTTCTGGCCCGTGGTCTGGTCAGCCGGGATGATCCGAGCCTGTATACCATTACCAATAATATAGACGATGCCTGCCACGCCGTTAGCAGCTTTTACCGGGTGTATCACTCCAGCCGCTATGTGGGCGATCGCCTGGTGGTGCGGCTGAAGTGTGGCCTATCCGATGGGGCGCTTGTGCTGTTGAACCATGAGTTTAGTGACATTCTGGCCAAGGGGGTGATTGACCGCTCTCCCACCCTGCCAGAGGAAGCTAACGATGAAACTGCCCACCTGCCGCGCCTGGTCATGCACTTTAACCATCGAGATTTTGGCCGTCTGCACCAGTTCATCTGGCGACTTAGCGACCTGGGCGATCGTCGCCCCGAAGCTGAGCACCCGGAGCAAAAATAGTTAACCAATAACGGATGACTGTAGCGATTGCGAAATCGAATCCGCCTGTCAGGAGGCTTCGGCACCAATCGACCAAGTACCTGACTGACCTAGCCCAAAGGATACCTTGTGACCCAGAAGCGATTGATTATTGAGATGGGGATGGGGGTTGACCAGCACGGGCAAGATCCCACCGTTGCCGCCGCGCGAGCCGTGCGTAATGCCATTGCCCACAATGCCCTGCCTGGGGTTTGGGAAGTGGCTGGCCTCACCCACCCCAACCAGATGATTGTGGAGGTGCAGGTGGCGGTACCCTTCCCCGACCAGGTACGGCAGGAGGAGGTGCTGGCGGTGCTACCCTTTGGGCAAAAA
>CAYUBC010000659.1:0-2112 GCA_964442885.1 uncultured bacterium
ATCTTTTTGGCAAGTAACCTTAAGATCAGTCTCCCCAAAGGCGACGACGGGCTGGCCCCTCAAGGCGATCGTGGGTATCCCGCAGCAGGGTAGGAATATCCAGATTTTCGGGGCAGCGGGGCAGGCAGTCGCCGCAGTCCGTACAGCGGTTGGCTTTGCGCCCTGGGAACCAGTGCCCGGCATTTTCAAACATACCATAACGATATTCCCCAAAGGCCTGCATATCAAAGGCCAGAGCCAGATTTCTCAACCGCAGCACTTCGGGAATGTGGATGGATTCCGGGCAGGGTAAACACTGGTAACACTGGCTGCACTGCTCGGCCCCCAGAGCGCTGGCCTGATGATCATCCAGCCGTTGCAGCGCCTCAAGTTCAGATACCGTCAGAGGGGCAGGTTGATCTAGCAAAGGGACTAGATGCGCCAATTCCCCTGGATGGGCTGGCCCCGTGCTCAGGGTGGTGACCGTAGGCTGATTGAGCAGCCAGCGGTAGGTCAGGGCAAGGGGCTCAAAGGGATGGCAGAGCTGCCGGAGGCGTTCTGGAGGGGTGTAGAGCATTCCGCCTTTGTCACCGGGGGAAATAATGAACACGCCCATGTCGTGCCTAGCTGCCAGATCCACGATGGGGGCATGGCGCTGGAAAAAGTAGTAATAGTGGAGGTTGACGAAATCGAAATAGTGGGTGGCGATGGCGGCCTCAATCACCTCCCGGTAGCCGTGGGTGGAGAACCCCACATAGCCAATTTTTCCCTGCCGCTGAGCCTGCTGCACCGCGGCCATGCAGCCCTCTGGCTGCTGCACCCAGGCCAGATGCTCCCCGGTGTTGAGGCCGTGAATCGCCAGACAGTCAATCCGCTTAACCTGCAACCGGGCCAACGACTCCTCGATATGCTGCGTCATCCTTTGGCCATCTGGCTGAGGCGGAATTTTGGTTGTAATCACAAGCCCGTCAGGGCGACCCTGGGCCGAAAGCCACTCCCCCAGCCATCGCTCACTAAGCCCGTAGCCCTGGGCCGTTTCAATATGGTTAATACCCAGATCTAACCCGCGCCTTAGGGTGGCCCCAAACTCCGCCTGGGACGCCAGGCAGCGCATAGTTCCCAGGGAAAATACCGACAAATCTAAGTCTGTGCGCCCAAACCGCCGATACTGCATAGCTCAACCATAGGCTCCCTGCTCCGACTACAGGCCCGGTTCCTTAGCCCACAGGGCCAGATCCCGCGTTCCTAACTCTCAAAGGTGTCGTTGCTGGTGGAGGGCCGCCCGCCGCGCTGAATAAAATCTGCAGGGCTAAGGTTTGCCAAAAATTCCTGGAAGGCCTGCTTCTCGGCTTCGTCAGCATCGCGGTCTACTGGCATAGAGGCTTCCGCCACCACTTCCTCCATGACCCAGATGGGAGCATCCAGTCGCAACGCAATGGCAATGGCGTCGCTAGGACGGGCATCCAGCTCGCGGCGGGTTTCGCCCTTGCTTAAGGCCAGCAGTGCGTAGAAGGTATTGTCGCGCAGCGCATGGATGACGACCCGGTCTAGAACCATCTCCCAATCTTCCAGGAGGTTCACAAACAGGTCGTGGGTTAAGGGGCGAGGCGAAGCCTGATTTTCTAACGCACCAATGATCGAGCCTGCCTGCTCACGGCTGATATAAATAGGAAGCTGCCGCCGGTCGGTTGTGTCGCGCAATAGGATCACCGGGCTGCGAGACACTGCATCGAGGGCAATCCCAGCGACTTTCATTTCAATCATTGGATTAGCCTCTTGGATCCTTTGTATAGAATGAATCTTAAAAGCATTACCGTTTTAAAAGCATTACCGTTGTGTCTTGGACTATAGCTCTACCGCTAGCGATGTCAGGAAAGTACCCGTGGAGGGCGGAACCCCGCCTAGACCAATTAACCAACACCATTTGTCTGGACTGTATCTCAGGTAAGCTATCCTGGCCTGCAACCGCTGAACCAACCTGCCTAAGCTTATCCACTAATGGCTTAAGACGGGATAATCTAACCCAAAAAATTTACTGATATTCAGTATGCCTTGATCATGCCCTAGATGGGCGCTGCTCGATCTGAGAATTTGATTAAGTCTGGCCCTGCAACCAAAATGCCAGGGCAAAGT
>CAYUBC010000660.1:0-2105 GCA_964442885.1 uncultured bacterium
GGGTATGGCGGGGCAATGGGTTAGCCTGTTCGCCCACGGCTTCAAGAATTTGCCCTAAAAAAATATGCTCGGGGGGTTTAGCCAGCCGATACCCCCCCTGCGCGCCGCGCACAGACTCGACAATACCAGCCCGGCGCAGGTCAATTAGGAGCTTTTCCAGGTAGGGGGGTGGTAACCCCTGACGGCTAGCAATGGTGTTGACCGACACAGGTTGGCCTGAGGGTTGAAGCGCTAGATCGAGTAACGCCTTAACGCTGTAGTGACCACGGGTGGTGAGCTTCATCGGGGGAATGGTTATTCCTGCATTCAGGTATTAGTCGGCCTGGCTATTCTAAGCGCACTGCTGCTAGCTAGTTGGTTGACCGACGAGAGTTGATGTTGTGAGATGGAAGGCCATTCACCTTCAGCGGGGGAGGCGCTCTGTTGACACATCCTTAAGCGCCATCTTGAAATACCCACGCACTACTATGTCGCTGATTAGTTTTCTCAGTCAACCCGCTAGAACAGTCGCGGCGGCGTATCTAAATACGCCGCCGTGAGGTCAATCCAAAATCCAAACTCGCCAAGCCAAAATTCCGTTACCGGCTCAACCACGCCTCAGACCGCTGCCGTAGTCCCCTAGTCAGCCAGGAATACAACAACCGCACTCCCAGGCTGGTCAGCACAATCAGGGTAGACATGGCGGCGGCGGCGGCAATGTCTCCAGCGTCGTCCATGTTGACAATGGCGACGGCGGCCAGGGGCAGATTAGCCGGGTAGAGGAAGATGATGGCGGAAATCGTCACCATCGCGTTAACGAAGAAGTAAATGCCGATTTCCAAAATGGCCGGTAGGGAAAGGGGCACGGTCACCCGCCAGAAGGTTTTGTAGAAGGGCACCGACATCGAGGCTGAGACCGCTTCAAATTCCGGGTCAATCTGCTTTAGGGCGGTGGTAGCGGTCAAAAAGCAAACGGTGTAGAAGTGGATGATGTTGGCAATCACCAGCAGCGCCATGGTGCCATAGAGCCCGACAAAGGGGTTGTAAATGGCCGCGCCCGTAAAGGGAATGCGCCAGATGGGATTGTTGAAGAAAAACACGTAGGACAGACCCAGCACCAGCCCCGGCAGCGCCAAGGGAATGGTGGAGAGAAAATACTTGGCCGAGCGCAGCCATTGCAAACCCCGCCCCTTTTCCACCAGGTACGCGCCAGTAAACACGATCACCGTGCCAAAAATGGCCGTGTAAAGGGACATGCGAATGCTGTTCCAGTAGGCCCCATAGCCGCCTCCCGCGACTTTGCCGAAGTCATAGTTCTTCAGGCTGAGGGAAAAGTCGTAGGGCCAGGTGCGCACCAGGGAACCCAGGATGATGGTGCCAAACACCGTCACCACAAACAACACCACCAGAGCACAGAAGGCAAACATCGCCCAGTCCAGGGTCGGGTTGGGCTTGGGTTGCAGGGGCACTGACTTGGCGCTCACCAGGGCCGTCTGCCGCCGCTGCACAATGCGGTCAATCACAAAGGCCAGCACCGAAGGAAGCAGCAGGAAGACGCTAATGGTAGCTCCCATAGCAAAGTTTTGCTGACCAATCACCTGCTTGTAGATATCCGTAGCCAGCACGTTGAAGTTGCCGCCCACCACCTTGGGCACACCGAAATCGGTAAAGGCGAGAATGAAGCAGACAAAAATAGCGCTAATTAACCCGTACTTGACGCTGGGCAGAGTGACGGTGAAGAAGGTCTTTAGGGTGGAAGCGCCCAGCACCTCCGCGGCTTCGTAGAGTCGGGCATCGGTCAGGTTGAGGGCCGTGGTCATAATGATGATGGCCTGGGGCAGGCAGTAGAGCAATTCCCCAATGACGATGCCGTTAAAGCCGTAGAGGTTGATGTTTAGCCCTGGCAAGGCACCAAACAGCCCCGTGGTGACTATCCCCTGGTTGCCAAACAGGAAAATCAGCCCAATCGCCACGGCCAGGGGAGGTATATAAAGCGAGAGCAGCCCCAGGGTGCGGAAAAATTTCTTCCCTGGCATGGCGGTGCGGGTAAGGGCATAGGCATAGATGAAGCCAATCCCCACCGAGAGCAGCGTCGTAGTAAGGGCCACTACCAGGCTGTTGTTAAA
>CAYUBC010000661.1:0-2102 GCA_964442885.1 uncultured bacterium
CACGACGAAACCCTGCCCGCCGACATCTACAAAACCGCCGAGTTTTGCTCCATGTGCGGCCCCAAGTTCTGCCCCATGCAGACTAAGGTAGATGCCGATGCGTTGACCGAACTAGAAAAGTTCCTGGCTCAGGAAGAGGCTAAGAAAGCCATCGCCCAGACGGTTTAGGGCTAATGTTCACTGAACCTGGCTCCATTCCAGACCGCTGGAGTGGGGTCGGGTTTGCCAGGCTACACTATGAGCACATAATGCTATGTTCTCCATGCAAACGACCACGCTTTACGACCAAGACTTTTTCGCCTGGAGCCAGCACCAGGCCGAGTTGCTGCGTTCGGGTCGATGGGGAGAACTCGATATTGAAAATCTAGCCGAGGAACTTGAGTCTTTGGGCAGACAAGAGTGCCAGGAGCTTCGCAATCGTCTGGGGGTGCTGCTAGGGCACCTGCTCAAGTGGCACTACCAGCCCGAAGCCCGCACAAAAAGCTGGGCGGCCACCATTCAAGAGCAGCGTCGCAGAATTCAGCGCCACTTGAAGGAAAACCCTAGCTTAAAGTCCTACCTGACTGAGGCGATCGCCATTGGCTACGAAGATGGCTTGGACTTAGTCAACCGAGAAACACCCCTCAATCCCAACCAACTCCCACAAACTTGCCCCTTTTCTGAGGCCGATATCTTTGAGCGACCCATCAATTGGCCGCTGTAGGCTTGGCTGGTCGGGTTATCGCCCCTAGCGACCTGGCCCTCAACCCCAGGCCAGGATAAGTGCAAAAATATAGTCAGGGGTGATCCAGTTAACTGTTGTGTGGAGAGCGTTATCCTATCCTGTAAGCCCAGTTAGTTTTTAGCGAAGGCAGCGTGAACGCAGCAGAACAGGCGAACAGCATTGAATTTGCCAGCAAAATTGCCACTGTGGTAGGTCTTTTCAAAGGAGAATTTCCTGACCTGCGGGTGGATCTTAAACCCTGGGCCAACGACCAGGAAACTCGCCAGTTGGTTGATCCAGACTCTATCGACCTGGGGTTTCATTTTCCGGGGGTAAGTCGGCTGTTTAGCTGCCGCAGTCTGCTGGTGCAAATTCGGCTGCACACTGACCCCGACAGCCAACAGCGCCGGGTGATTGGTTTAGATATCGCCGGGTTTGACCATCGCGGTAAGCAGTGGACGCTTTCTACTATTGATAATTGGGCGTTTTCAGGCAACACTATCCCCGACGGCACCTGTGGAGAACGGCTCAAGCGATGCTGTCGGCAGGTGTTAGCCCTGTTCAATCCGCCCCCTGCGTTGACGAACTGATTTGGATGTTCGTGATTTACGAGGGCTCCCCCCTTAGTGGATTAACCCACCGCTAAGGGGGGAGCCCTTTCAATAGGGGGTTCTCTAGATATTTAGTAGATCCCCCTGTGCTGCCAACCTAACATAAGCATAGGGACGGTGAGGTCGTTTATTAAGTATGAGGTCGTTTATTAAGTATCTGGAAGCGGTGTTAAGGATATAAGGTTTGCATAGGTTGTCCCTATGCTGAAAAAGGAAGTGCATCAAGTGGGCCGGGTCTTACGGGCTGTAATCCTCTGAGATAATATAAGAAGTCCTCCTTAGCGCTATTCATCCTGGGTTTGTTATGAGCAAGGGTACGCTGTTTGACAAAGTATGGGATTTACACAGGGTTGGCACCCTCCCCTCTGGGCAGACCCAGATCTTCATTGGTCTGCATCTCATCCACGAGGTCACCAGCCCCCAGGCCTTTGCCATGCTGCGCGAACGGCAACTGCCGGTGATGTATCCCCAGCGGACGGTGGCCACGGTCGATCATATTGTGCCGACCGAAAACCAGGCCCGCCCCTTTCTCGACCCCTTGGCCGAGTCGATGATGCAGGCTCTAGAGAAAAACTGCGGGGACTATGGCATTCGCTTCTATAACATTGGCTCTGGGCACCAGGGCATCGTCCATGTCATTGCCCCTGAACAGGGCCTCACCCAGCCCGGCATGACCATTGCCTGCGGCGATAGCCATACCTCTACCCACGGTGCCTTTGGTGCCATTGCCTTTGGCATTGGCACCAGCCAGGTGCGCGACGTGCTGGCCTCCCAAACCCTGGCCCTGG
>CAYUBC010000662.1:0-2100 GCA_964442885.1 uncultured bacterium
AAATGTCGCTAACCTGGTGGCTACCGGTGGCCACAATTAGCTCTTGAATCTGATCCTCTGAAAAAACCGCGGCGATCCGGTGCTGCTCAGCAATAATAATCTGCTTCGGCATTCAAATTCCTCGTACAACGCTCACTAGGGCGGATAACATTAAATACTTTCCACAAAGCGGGACTTTCCATTAAAACGGGTAGCTCGAAGCTACGGGCTTAACCCACGCTTCAAGCAGACCGGGAAATCAGGATGTATAGCAAGAGGCCTTACGTCAGCACCGTAGCTCTGAGCTACGGCTTGATCGTTACAGGCATAGGTGAGTCGCTGAGTAACCGGGCAACTTCTAGAATTCTTGCTGATGCCAAAACAGGCTTTAACAAACCGGCAATACTACACAGGAATCCTTTTCGGGAAGCACTCAGTGTCAAAGACTGGTAGCCCCTCAAGATACGTACTATAGTTCCCTACCTGAGCACGTCTGCTCTTGCTTGACTGCATTATAGCGTCAAGCAAGAGGCATAGCATACAACTGCGCTGTTTTCTAGCCCAGGGGCAGAAAACAGCGCCATCCTGGCTACCGCTTAAGTTCCTGAGCTAGCCTCTGTCCCATCGCTTAGAGGCAGGGTTTGTTTGCCTCAGGCCGGTCAACCTATGGCTCAGGACACAGCTACCGCTGCAGCTTTACGACTAGGGGCCGGGGCAGTCTGAGTACCTTGCAGCAGCAGAATGAGCATTGGATCACGCTTATCCAGTTCTCGCCGCAGCAGTCGCCGGATGTCACGCTCCATCACCGCTTTCAGGCCGTCCCAGTCTACCGTAGGCGCGATTCCCTGGCTATTCACAATTAATTCAGAGCCGTGGGTATCAAGCACCTGGGTTAGCACCTGCTTAATGGCGTGCTGAAGCCGCTCTGGGTTAATTGAATGGGCAACGCCGCGTAACTGCACTGTTGGCTCGGCGGCCAGTTTGCCCTGGCTGTCAAGGGTTGCCGCAATCGACACTACCCCGTCTTCGGCAAGCTGCTGGCGGTCTTTCAAAATATCTCGACCAACCACACTCACCCGGGAAGAGTCCACGAGCTCGACGCCAGAGGGCACCTGGCCAGCAATGCGGATGCCGTTGGGCTCGACCTCTACGATGTCACCATTCTGTACAATCACCATGTGGTCAGCGGGTATGCCCATACTCTGGGCCGTGTCTGCATGCCTGACTAGCATACGGTGCTCACCGTGCACTGGCAGAAAGTACTTCGGTTGAGTCAGGGCTAACATGAGCTTGTGGTCTTCCTGAGAACCGTGACCAGACACATGAATGCCTTTATCCTTACCGTAGACCACCCTGGCTCCACGCATCATTAGCTTATCGATGGTGTTGACTACGGCAATGGTGTTACCAGGAATAGGGTTAGCTGAAAACACCACCGTATCCCTAGGTTTGATGCGGATTTGGCGGTGGGCATCGTCGGCAATGCGGGTAAGCGCCGCCATCGGCTCGCCCTGGGAGCCAGTGGTTAGAATCAAAACATTTTCATCTGCCGTTTGGGCCAACGCTCGCAGCGGCTGGAACAGATTATCGGGGCATTTGATGTAGCCTAAATCGCGGGCGTGGGCAATCACGTTGAGCATCGAACGTCCCACCACAAAAACCTTGCGGTTATGCTTCTGGGCCAGTTCCAGAATCATATTGACTCGGTGTATCGATGATGAAAACGTCGTTACAATTAAGCGACCCTCAGTCTTAGCAAACTCTCGATCCAGGTTAGGAAAGACGGTGCGCTCCGAAGGTGTATGTCCTGGCAGTTCAGCATTCGTAGAATCGCTAATTAGACAGAGCACCCCTCGCTCTCCGGCCTCAGCCAATTTCTGAACGTCAAAGGCCTCCCCATCCACTGGAGTAAAGTCAAACTTAAAGTCGCCGGTATGAATTACCACACCAACGGGGGTGTGAATAATTACTGAGCAGCTATCGGCAATTGAGTGGGTGTTACGAATGTATTCGACTAGAAAGGAATTACCCACCCGCACCGTTTCGCGAGGCCGTACCCGGCGCAGTTCTGTGCGATCAGCCACACCAGCTTCTTCTAGTTTGTCCTCTAGCAAAGCCATG
>CAYUBC010000663.1:0-2093 GCA_964442885.1 uncultured bacterium
CCCGGTAAACCCAGGAGTCCGACGGGCGATTTTCTGCAAATCCACATCCTTAGCAAAGGTTTTGCCGCGGGCGTGGACGTTGAGAATTTCCAGCCGACCGGCATAGTCGGGGCGGTCTACCACTACCTGGCGGTCAAAACGGCCTGGACGCAGCAGTGCCGCATCCAGCACATCGGGCCGGTTGGTAGCGGCAATGATGATAATGCCGGTATTGCCTTCAAAGCCGTCCATCTCGGTGAGCAACTGGTTCAGGGTTTGCTCCCGTTCATCGTTGCCGCCGCCCAGACCAGCACCCCGCTGGCGACCGACCGCGTCAATTTCATCGATGAAGACGATGCAGGGGGCGTTAGCTTTGGCCTGCTCAAACAGGTCGCGCACACGAGACGCACCTACGCCCACAAACATCTCCACAAACTCAGAGCCAGAGATGGAGAAGAAAGGCACCCCAGCTTCCCCGGCTACGGCCTTAGCCAGCAGGGTTTTCCCCGTTCCCGGTGGGCCAACCAGCAGCACACCCTTGGGAATTTTTGCTCCCACGGCGGTGAAGCGGTCGGCATTCTTCAAAAAGTCCACCACTTCTGTAAGCTCTAGCTTGGCCTGCTCAATGCCAGCCACATCGCCAAAGGTCACCTGGGTTTGGGGCTCCATTTGCACCCGCGCCTTGGACTTACCAAAGTTCATGGCCTGGCTGCCGGGGCCATTTTGGGCGCGGCGCAACACAAAGAACAGCACCACCAGCAGCAGCACTGGAATCAGCAGGGTACTGAAAGCGCGCACCCAGACGCTATCGTCGCTCTGGGGCAGCACCATGATGTCTACATTTTGGGTTTCCAGGGTGCTGATCAGATCAGGGTCGTTGGGCAGGTTCACCACGATCTGGCCATTGCCTTCGGGGTCGGTAAACCGGGCCCGGGTGCGGTCGGCGCTAATGCTGACTCGCTCAATTTGATTATTTTGCACAGCGTCTAAAAACTTGCTGTAGCGCCAGGTCTGAGTTTCTTGACCGGAACCATCAAAGATTGCCGTAGCCAGAGCGATGACTACCACAACCAGCAAGGCATACAGACCTGCATTTCTCCACCGTTTATTCACCGGGGTAATGCCTCCACTAACGTCTTGAGTCGGAACGGTTATCTAAAGGACGGATTGTGAGTAAACCGTTTAATTAGAAAGATTATTAATTAATGTTAACGCTATCTGCCAGATTGGGCGAACTCACCTGGAAAACTTAGGGGTCAGGGGTTGCCAAAGGCGGCGCGTAGAACGTCTAAACTCCAGTGCTGAGGGTCAAATTCCAGTCTACTCTGATCGTTCAGCACTGTGTGAATGGGTACAAGCTGAATGCCAGAGTTGGAATAGGCCAGGGCTTCAAAACAGTGGATTTGCTCTGGCGTCCAGTGCTCCTCTCGTACCGGTTGCTCCTGGCGTTGCAAATAGTGCCGCAGATGCGATCGCGCCACTCCCGGCAACAGGCCATCCTGCAAGGGTGGCGTCCACCAGTGGCTGTTGGCCCAACCCCAGAGGTTGCCGGTGCTGGTTTCGAGCCAGCGCCCCTGGCCATCGGTGAGGATGGCCTCCTGGGAGTTCTGGCGTTGGGCCGCCTGGAGGGCCAGAAAGCTGCCCAGATAGTTGCCGGTTTTATAGCCAGGGTGCGATCGCTGATACAACTCTCCCGCCGCCACCCACGCGGTGATGCCCTGCTGCTGCATCGACTCCAGGTTGGCTGGAAGCTGTCGCCCGGTAATCAGCTCTCGCCCATCGGGAAAACAGGTCATCCGCAGGATGGGAAACTGGTCTTTAAGCCAGTCGGCCCCCTGGCGGAGAGCAGCCCAATCTGGCTCAACCCATTGGAAGGTGGCCAGGGCGTGGCGCAGGCGTTCTAGATGAGCCGCCCAGTGGGTGTGGGGATGAGCTAAATCCTGATCGTAAACCCGCAGGGTGGTAAACACCGTAGCGCCGTAGAGAAAGGCTGGATCGGTAATGGCTATATCCAGGTGGGGGTGTTGGTAGGGTTGTCCGCAGAACCAGTAGGTCATTGTTGCTTGGCGAAACTGTTAGGTCATTACTCTACGCCAGGTCAGGTGTAACCGTAG
>CAYUBC010000664.1:0-2064 GCA_964442885.1 uncultured bacterium
ATCCCAGGTGGTATTGCCTGCCAGCTCTGCGTAGGGCAGACTTCTACCGCAGCCCCGCTGGTCAAACAAAATCACCCGCCAGCGCCGGGGGGCAAAAAACTGCCGATAGGCTGGGGAACTACCTCCCCCTGGGCCACCGTGCAAAAAAACGATGGGTTTGCCCTGGGGATTGCCGACTTCTTCAACATAGAGCTGATGGGGCGAGGCCACCTCCAGCCGATGGGTGCCGTAAGGCTCAATGGGAGGATAGAGGGTGCGCATAGAGCCCGCTAAATTTTGCAAGTCAATTGGTCTTGTGACAGCGCTGCTTGGCGGCGTGAGATCCAGGCGATTGTCTGAAAATCAAGGTTTTATGGCGATCCACTTACTTCACTGGCTTCAAAACCGCTGTAATCTAGCTATCCTGTAAAGCCCAGTGGCCTTTCTGCCAGGGCGCGGCTCTAAAGAGATATTACCAGCTTACCGCTGGCCCGATTCTGTCGTCTGGAGTAATTGAGTTTCAGCCCCAGGAACTATCGACAAGTCCTGGGGTGGCTCTTTACCACGCGCCATTCCCCCGTTTGCGGATCTCGTAGGGCGATAAATGGATTGGTCTTCAGGGGTTTGCTACAGGGCCGAGCCATAGCCGGTGTTCTCATAGACGTTTATCTAGGGTAAGAAATGACACAGGGCACTCACGTGATACACCAGGGAGCCGACCGGTGATAGTTGACGCTGCGAGGCGTGATGCAAATCACCCCAACCCTGAACGGCTTAGAGACTCTCCGGTTCTTGGCCAGACACCACGGGCGCAATGGTGCTGAGTTTGAGTTCTGGATGGTCAGCAGCAATTTGCTGACAATTCCACTCGTTACGAAACAGCAGCACCGGGCGTTCCCAACTGTCTTTAACCACGACGGTGTTAAACAGACGATCGGCTTTTTCCAGGGCATCCCAGCCGCCCTCTACCCAGCGGGCAACGGAGTAGGGCAGCAGTTCCAGGGTAGTTTCGACGTTGTACTCGTTTTGCAGCCGAAACTGCACCACCTCAAACTGAAGCTGCCCCACCGCCGCCAGAATGGGATCGCGCTTTGACTCGTCGGCAGAGAACATAATTTGCACGGCCCCTTCTTCTCGCAGTTCTGAAACGCCTTTCTGAAACTGCTTGTACTTGGAGGGGTTAGGGTTTTTGAGGTAAGCAAACATTTCTGGAGAAAAGCAGGGAATACCTTCGTACTCCAGCCGCTGCCCCTGGTAGATGGTATCGCCAATGGCAAAGACACCGGGGTTATTAAGGCCAATAACATCGCCAGGGTAGGCCTCTTCTAAGGATTCGCGCCCCTGGGCAAAGAGCTTTTGGGGGTGGGAGAGGCGCACGGTTTTGCCAGAGCGGGCATGGTTGACCACCATATCCTTCTCAAATTTGCCAGAGCACACCCGCACAAAGGCCACTCGGTCACGGTGTTTAGGATCCATATTGGCCTGAAGCTTAAACACGAACCCAGAGAAATCTGCGTGGGTGGGTGAGATTTCACCCAGGGTGCTGCTGCGGGCAGACGGCCTCAGGGCATAGTCCAGAAACGCATCCAGAAAGAGCTGGACGCCAAAGTTGGTCATGGCGCTGCCAAAGAACACGGGAGTCATCTGGCCAACATGTACCGCGTCCAAATCCAGCGCTGGGCCAAGTTCTTCAATGACTTCTAGCTCTTCTTTGAACTGGTAGTAGAGGTCTTGCTCCAGGAAATCCTCAATGCGGGGGTCGCCCAGATCGATGACAGTATCCCTAGCGGCACGACTGCCGTGGGCGGTGCGTTCAAACAGGTGAATTTGGCGCTGGCGACGGTCGAACACGCCTTTAAAGCGATCGCCCATGCCAATCGGCCAGTTTACAGCGTAGGTTTGCAGCCCTAGCCGCTGCTCAATTTCGTCCAGCAGTTCCAGGGGGTCGCGGGCCGGGCGATCCATCTTATTGAAAAAGGTGAAGATGGGCAGCGCTCGCATCCGGCATACCTCAAACAGCTTCAGGGTTTGGGGCTCCAGACCTTTGGCGGCATCCTCCAGCATCACGGCGTTGTCGGCAGCGGC
>CAYUBC010000665.1:0-1256 GCA_964442885.1 uncultured bacterium
TTTCACCCCATCCAGCGCGCCTAAAATTAGGCTATCCATCGGGCTCTGGCGCTCTTCTTCGGCCAGTTCCAGGGCGGGCACTTTGCCCAGGGTTTCTGGCACTGCTGTTTCGGGTACCAAAATTTTAGCCAGCACAAAGGCAGCTGGAATGGTCAGCACTGATGCCGCCATCAAGTGCCCGGCAATGGAGGGAAAGGTGCCGCGCAGAAACCCGGCATAGAGCCCCAGCACCGTAGACGCAATCGACCCAAACATCGAGGCCAAAATGGCACAGAGTTCACTGCGGGTCATGTTTTCTAAAAAGGGCTTGATGGCAATCGCCGACTCAATGCCGACAAAAATGTTGGCCGCCCCGGCCAGGGCTTCAGCGCCGCTAATGTTCATCGCCCAGCGAAAGAATCGGGCGAACACCCGCACCATCGGCTGAATAATTCCCAGGTTGTAAAGCAGAGAGAAGATAGCGGCAAAGAAAATGACCTGGGGCAGCGAACGAAAGGCAAAGATATAGCCCAAGTCAAGGTTGCTGGCACCCAGTCGCTCACCCGGCACTGGCGTAAACGGCGGCGTTAGGGCGCGGGCAATCCACCGGCCTGCGGCTACTGGCCCGGCAGTCTGGCTGGCATCGGGCACAAGGATGGGGCCAAACAAAAACCGCGCGCCTGCATCTGAAGCGTCAATTAAGGCGTTTAGTAAGCTACTCAGCCATACCACCGCATCACGGCTAAAAGGCACCAGAAAAATCAGCAGCCCCACCAGCAGCTGAATGCCAATGCCCCACTGAATCATCTTCCAGGGCACCTGCCGCCGATCTTCTGATCCTAGCCAGGCCATGAAACACAGCCCCGCTAACCCCAACAGCGAAATCAAGCGCAGCGCCATATCGTGCTCCTTTAATCAAGGTTTGTTTCACGCCAAAACCTGCCACCGATTATGCCGAATAATGCCGCCATAGCGACAAAATCCCGGTGCAACTTAACTTGACCCGGCCTGCTTTTTGGCGACAGAACTGGATCCAGCCCCCCACCCCAAGCCGTAAACCGTAAACCGCCCCTCATAATGGAGTTACACCACCTCACATCTCTATGGAAGCGTTTTCCCCCTTTCCGCCCGATTGGGCAAAGTCGGCCACCCATGCCACCCAGTTTTGCTGTCCTCGCTGTGGGGCCGAGAGTCGTCAGGCCAAGGCCGTTTGGATTAACCGCCGCTCCCCTGTGTATGGGGAAGACAACCGCCGCAAGTGGCAGGCGTTTTACCAC
>CAYUBC010000665.1:1266-2063 GCA_964442885.1 uncultured bacterium
CCACTGCGGCGAGTGCGAAACCCCCTGGTGGGCCTGGAGCAGCGATCGCCCCCCCTCCCCTTACGAAAAACTCGACGCTGACGAAGATGGACTGTACTAAACGCGATGATTTATAGCTTCGGTAGCCTGAATATGGATCTGGTATGCCAAACCCCCCGCTTGCCACTGCCAGGGGAAACCATTTTGGGTACCCACTTTGAAACAATGGCGGGCGGGAAGGGCGCTAATCAAGCCGTGGCGGCGGCTCGGCTCGGCGGTGAGGTGCGGCTAGTCGGTCGCGTGGGGGCTGATGATTTTGGCTATCGGCTGATGGCCAGCCTGAAAGTTGCCAAAGTGCCCACCGAGCTAGTGATGACCGATGACACAGCCCACACCGGGGTGGCCTCCATTGTGGTAGACGAGACAGGCGGTAACCACATTGTGGTCGTGCCCGGTGCCAATGGCCAGGTAGACGAGTCCGATGTGCAACGGCTGGCCGTTTTGCTACAGCCAGGGGATATGGTGCTAACGCAATTTGAGGTGCCTTTAGCCGCCGTGCTTCAAGTGGCCGCCGCTGTTCAGTCTGCTGGTGCGGTGCTGATTCTGGATCCGGCCCCTGCTTTAACTGCGGTGCCCGAAGCCCTCTTTCCGCTGGTTGATGTGCTGACCCCTAACCAGGTAGAAGCCCGCCAACTAACGGGGATTACCGTGGTTGATGTGGCCACGGCCCTGGAAGCTGCTCAAGCCCTTCAGCAGCGGGGCGTTAAGACAGCGATTGTGAAGCTAGGCCGCGATGGAGCAGTCGTAGCCACTGAGGT
>CAYUBC010000666.1:0-2061 GCA_964442885.1 uncultured bacterium
AGGTCAAACAGGGCGATGACACGATCACGATCACGCAACCCACCCCCCACTTCCACTGGTATGCTGACGGCTCGCACAATCGCGGCAATGGCCTGCCCGTTTTCCGGCTTGCCAGATTTAGCGCCATCCAAATCTACCAGGTGCAGCCGGGTAGCGCCCTGGTCTTCCCACTGGCGGGCCACGGCCACCGGGTTGTCGTCAAACACCTGTGACTGGTCATAATCCCCCTGGTAAAGGCGAACACAGCGACCGTCAAGCAAATCAATAGCCGGGATGACTTCCATAGCAACCGTTCCAGTACCGCATCCCTATTCTATCGGGCTTGCCCCTATCCACCGGGGCCAAATTCCCGTAGACTCCAAGATGCGAATCATCACCTAAAGCTATGCTAGACCTGACTGGGAAAAACGCCCTGGTAACGGGCATCGCCAATAATCGATCCATTGCCTGGGGCATTGCTCAGCAGTTGCACCAGGCTGGCGCTAATTTAGGGATTACCTACCTACCCGACGAAAAAGGCAAGCTAGAAGGCAAGGTTAAGGAACTGGTAGACCCCCTCAACCCCAGCCTGTTCCTCCCCTGCAACGTTCAGGACGACGCCCAGGTTGAAGCCGTGTTTGAAACGATTCAAAAGGAGTGGGGCAAGCTGGATATTCTGATCCACTGCCTCGCCTTTGCCAACCGGGATGACCTCACCGGCGACTTCAGCAACACCTCCCGCACTGGCTTTCAACTGGCCCTGGATATCAGCGCCTACTCCCTGGTTCCCCTGGCCCGCGGCGCTAAGCCCCTGATGACCGAGGGCGGCAGCATTGTTACCCTCACCTACCTGGGTGGTGTGCGGGTAGTGCCTAACTATAATGTCATGGGCATTGCCAAGGCGGCCCTGGAGATGAACGTCCGCTACCTGGCCTCTGAACTGGGACCCAACAACATTCGGGTGAACGGCATTTCCGCTGGCCCCATCCGCACCCTGGCCTCCTCAGCGGTGGGCGGCATTCTGGATATGATCCACCACGTGGAAGACATGGCCCCCCTGCGGCGCACCGTCACCCAAACCGAAGTGGGAAACGCCGCCGCTTTTCTCTGTAGCGACCTGTCTAGCGGCATTACCGGGCAAATTCTCTATGTTGATTCGGGCTACTGCATTATGGGGATGTAGGGGGAAGGGGATCAGGAGCCAGGAGATCAGGAGTCCGGAGCCAGGAGATCAGAGGTCAGGAGAGCAGAAGGGCGGAGGCTGGAGAGGGTTGGGGCCTTCTCACGACTATGCACCTCTAGTTCTAGGAGCCAGTCCTAACCCCTGATCCCCGTCTTGAAAAATCAGTTGTGAGCGATACTTATCTCTGATAAGATCAGCTCATAGCGGTAGAAATACTTATTAGCTATTGACTTAGCTAGGGGTTAGCCGTGTCTTTGCAGGACACTGCGACGCATTTAGGCTAACTCTGGTTTCTGCACTTCACAAACGCAACGTTTTACGAGATATTTTGGGGTATTTCGTGGGGTCATAGGGGCGCGCTGTGCTGCCGACCCATCTGCGTCTTTATTGAACGGCATGCATTTAACAGGAGTTGTTTAGAGGGAACCTATGATCAGCAATTCAGAAAGAGTAGTGTTAATCGGTGTGGCCGGCGACTCTGGGTGCGGTAAATCCACCTTTCTACGGCGACTGGCCGACCTGTTTGGGGCTGAGTTGATGACGGTTATCTGCCTGGATGACTATCACAGCCTGGATCGCAAGCAGCGTAAAGCCGCTGGGGTAACGGCGCTCGATCCTAGAGCTAACAACTTTGATCTAATGTACGAGCAGATCAAAGCCTTGAAGGAAGGCCGCAGCATCGATAAGCCCATCTACAACCACGAAACTGGCGAAATTGACCCGCCCGAACGGGTTGACCCCAACCGCATCATTGTGATTGAAGGGTTGCACCCCCTCTACGATGAGCGCGTGCGAGACCTGATTGACTTTAGCGTTTACCTCGACATCAGCGACGAAGTTAAAATTGCCTGGAAAATTCAGCGCGACATGGCCGAGCGTGGCCACACCTACGAAGATGT
>CAYUBC010000667.1:0-2061 GCA_964442885.1 uncultured bacterium
ATGGAAAAAGCCATCGACAAAATACTGCTTAAAAAAGGCTCTAAATAATAGTCTGGTGGCCTGGTCGCGCTTTTCTGAGGGAATATCGGCCTTGAGCAGGGGCATCCCCTCTAGCCATTCCATCGCCATGAGATTGGCGTTGGTGAGATCCCACAGAATTTCGGGGATGACCAACTGCTGGGGGTCATACCAGCGGCTTTTGGCCAGGTTGTGGCGCAGTTGGTCGGTGTAGCTGGCCTCTGTGGTGAAGTCCAGCTCAGCGTTAAGGGCATCGGCGAACTCTTCCGCCAGCCCCACTACGTTGTAGCGCTGGCCAAACTGCGTGGCCGACACCAGCCGAGCGATGTCGCGAATCAGGCCCATATCTTGCTCGACCTGGCGACCAATGCCGGGGCGCTGCACCTTCAGGGCAATGGGCCGACCATCCTTGAGAATGGCGCGGTGGGTTTGGGCAATGGAGCCCGCCGCGATCGCCCGGTAATCTACCTGCTCAAACAAATCCTCTGGCCGCCGGGGCAGGTGCTGCCGAATTTGCTGTTCTGCCGCCTCTGGGTTAACGGGCGACACAGTGCTTTGCAAACTGCTCAGGGCTTCAATGTAAGGGGTAGGCAAGAGGTCAGGCCGGGTACTCAACAACTGGCCCAGCTTTACGTAGACTGGCCCCAAATCCGTCAAAATGTTGACCAGCACCGTTGGAGGTGGCAACTCGGGCTCATCGGCCTTGCCGCCCATCAGCAACCGCCGCATATAGTCCCAGCCGTGGCTGAGCACTACTTCAATAATTTCTCGCTGCCGGGCCAGGCGAGAGGACGATACTATAGGAACTTGCATAGGGGTTGCTCACCAAAGATTAGCCATGCGAAAGGTAAACCCAGGCAGTTCAGGCGCACAACTGACTTGGTCTGGGTTACTCAGGATGTTGGGCGATCGCCCCGGCTGATAGACGTGTACACATCGCTCTTTCCGGTCAATCAGCAGCCCTAGCTGGGTGCCATTGTCGATGCATTCTTGCAATTTCTCCTTCAGGCTGGTCAAGCTATCGCTGGCAGAGCACAGTTCAATCACAAAGTCAGGGCAAATTGGGGCAAAGGATGTCTGCTGCTCTGGGGTTAGAGCGTGCCATCGTTCAGAACGGATCCATGCGGCATCGGGAGAGCGGGTAGCACCATTGGGAAGCGTAAAGCCAGCACTAGAGTCAAAACCTTCGCCAGTGCCATCCTGTTCGGCCCAAAGGCCCAGTTGTAGGGCAATTTTGAAGTTGCGGTTGCCAGTATCTGAAAAGGCCGGAGGCATAACAATAATTTCGCCCGCCGCAGTGCGCTCAATTCTTAAATCTTGATTGTGCTGGCAAAAGGTATAAAACTGTTCTGTCGTCAGCGGGTTTTGGGGAATTAGGGATGACAAGTCTACCGTCAAGGGTGTGGCCTCGGTTTTAATCAACAGATAGGTCATAGGCGACACCCCACTGAGAGTAGTTCTAGTCTACTTCAGCCACCATAACTTCTCTATCGATCGGCCTTGAGCCCCTGTTGAACGGGGTCAAACCCTGGCGGAAAGTGAGTTTCTTCGGGGTCGTAGTCGGCCAGGTCAAACTTGGCATTGGTGAGGCTGGCGGTGCGCAGGTCAGTACCAATCAACATGGCCCCACGCAAATCGGCCTCAGTCAGGTCGGCATTGGCCAGGCGGGCGTAGCTCAGGTCTGCCCCCCGCAGGTTAGCCTCACTCAGGTTGGCCTCACTAAAGTCAGCGTAGCTAAAATCGGCTCCCTTAAGATCGACCCCAGCCAGACCAGCGCCCGTCAGGGTGACATACTCAAAGTTGCGCTGGCCCGCCGCATAGGCTTGCAGCAGGTCAGCCGCCGTAACAATCTGGGAAGCGGGGATCGGTTGAGTCATAGCCGGTTTATAGAGTCGCCCCTTAAGCTTAAGACCTTTGAGAACAGCCAGGGCAGGCTCGTAATTATCGTTTAAGCCTCTAGATAGCCGAGGGAGGAGGGAGGGAGTTTTGAATTTTGAATTCCCCTCCTGGGAGGGGCAGGGGGGGGTCTGGATTTTCAATGCC
>CAYUBC010000668.1:0-2056 GCA_964442885.1 uncultured bacterium
TGGCAGAGCAAGGTGATTCCCGCTTTTCCTCTGTCCTGCACTAAAATGCACTACCGAAATTTGCTCCAATTTAGCTTATGGAGGCATCAAAAACCTGTATGATCAAATCTTTCAATCCCTAACTCCGTTGAGCTGTGATACAGGTCTGGTTAATCCAGAAACCTACGAGTTTTTGACTCTAGAGATAGCCGTGACCTGTAGATCTGATCATCCGTTTACCCAGGTTCCAACTGAGATTATCATTAAAGAGCCCTCAGCCTTTGCTTACTTGATGAAAAAAGTTCGCAGTCAATGGATGCAGTTTATTTTTCTATTTAGCTTTTTTAGTATTCTTGGTATTGCTGGCCGACGACAGATTATGAGAAATATCATGGCTCCAGTCATCGGGCTTTTTAATAAGGCCCCGATTTTATCTAGCCTGGTATTGATTTGTTTGCTTGTCTTTGCTGTTAGGTTTGGCCTAAAAGTATACCGGGAAGACCTGGAGGAAGAGCGTAATAAACAGGCCAATGAACTCAGGGGTAAGCTCTGTAAGCACTATCAGGAGTTGGTTAAGAAACACCTGATCAAAACCTTTGTGCGTGATCTTAGGGTGGCAATTGAGGGAGAAAAGAAACGGATTGAAGCTTTGCAGACCTACCTGGAACGTCTAAGTGAGGGCTAAAGCGGTTGATGCCTAGAGATTAGAGGAATCAGCCCCATACAGACTATTCAGACTGAGCCTGAATGGCCGTGATTGCCACGGTGTTGATAATGTCTTCCACGGTACAGCCCCGGCTGAGGTCGTTAACGGGTTTTTTGAGCCCTTGCAGCACTGGGCCAATGGCGATCGCCCCTGTTTCCCGCTGCACCGCTTTGTAGGTATTGTTGCCGGTATTCAAGTCCGGGAAAATCAGCACGGTAGCCTGCCCTGCGACGGCTGAATCAGGCATTTTCTGAGCCCCAACTTCGGCATCTACGGCGGCATCATACTGGATGGGGCCTTCTAAGAGCAGGTCTGGACGACGCTCGCGGGCAATTTGTGTGGCCAGGCGAACTTTTTCTACCTCTTCTCCCTGGCCAGAGTCGCCGGAGGAGTAGGAGAGCAACGCCACTTTGGGGTCAATGCCAAAGGTGCGGGCGGTATCTGCTGACGAAATGGCAATTTCGGCCAGTTGTTCGGCGGTGGGGTTGGGGTTGATGGCGCAGTCGCCGTAGACCAGGACTCGATGCTCCAGGCACATAAAAAAGACGGACGACACCACCGAAAACCCTGGCTTGGTTTTCACAAACTGTAGGGCTGGACGAATGGTGTGCTGGGTCGTGTGTACCGCCCCAGATACCATGCCATCCGCGTCACCGATGTACACCATCATGGTGCCAAAGTAAGACACGTCCATCATCACATCCAGAGCGTTTTCGAGGGTAACACCCTTGGCCTGCCTCAATTCGTAGAAGGTTTGGGCGTAGTCTTGCAGGCGGTCACTCTTAGCGGGATGAGTGATGGCGACTTGCTCCAAATCCAGGGCAATGCTGTGCTTGTTCAACACTTGTTGGATGTCGTGGCGATCGCCCAATAACGTCAACTCCACTACGCCCCGGCTGAGCAGGGCGGCGGCGGCTTTGAGAATGCGGGGATCGTAGGCTTCTGGTAAAACGATGTGCTGGCGATTGGCCCTGGCTCGCTCCAGCAGGTTGTAGGTAAACATTTTAGGGGTCATGCCCCGCACCCGCACCGCGCTGATTTGTTTCTCCAATTTGTCGAGGTCAACGTAGGTGTCGAAGGCATCAATGCTGAGGCGAATCTTTTCTCCATCGTCGGGCAGCAGGGTGCTGTGTACCTCGTTGACCTGGGCGGCGGTGGTAAACGTATCTGTTTTAACACAGAGAATGGGCAGTGGATCCGCCGTACCCTCAATCAGCCGGGCAATGGCGGGGTCAGGCAGCAGGCCCGCCGTCAGCACCAGCCCTGCCAACGCCGGGTAGCTACTGGACTGGTGGGCCTGAAGCATACCCGCGATAATGTCGCCCCGGTCGCCAGGGGCGTCGTCGGACGGCCACAAACAGTGACGAGACG
>CAYUBC010000669.1:0-2049 GCA_964442885.1 uncultured bacterium
TGCCACCACTACAGCCTGACCGGCGACGGCATTTTGACTGCCCTGCACCTGGCGGCCCTGGTGCAAAGTCTGGGGGGGTCGCTCTCGGCTTTGGTGGATCAGAGCTTTCAGACCTATCCTCAGCGGTTGCAGAATGTGCGGGTGGTGGATCGAGATCGCCGCTTGAACTGGCAAGACTGCGCCCCGGTTCAGCGGGCTATCGAGGCGGCTGAGCAGGCTATGGGCCACGAAGGCCGAGTCCTGGTGCGGCCCTCTGGCACCGAGCCGGTGATTCGGGTCATGGTTGAAGCGCTCCACCAGGAGTTAGTCGATCACTGGACACAGTTAATTGCCAGGACGGTGACTCAATACTTAGCCAGTTAACAGTCAGGTTTCAGGTCTAAGAATCAGAGGTGAGGGTTGTGAGGGCGTAGGTTCCCTGGCAACCCTTAATTGTCAACCTGCCTCGTAGCCCCACTGCAACTATCCAGGGTGAGGCCGTGCCTTACCCCGACTAGCTCAACCTTCCTACTCATCTCCACCATCACTGGGGGGAGCGCTCTCCAGGGGCGCTGGGGGCGCAACAATGGGCGGTGGGGCCGGGGGAGCCGGGGCGGGGGCCGGAGCCGGGGCCGGAGCCGGGGCCACCACGGGTTGGGGAGTTGGGGCCGGGGGTTCTGGAGCCGGAGTAGCCGGAGGCTCTGAGGTAATCACCGGCCTATTACCGGCGGGGAGGCTGTCTCGATTGAAGGGGCCATCGCTACTCAACGGCGCGGCGTTTCGGTCGGGTGTAGCGACCTCAGCAGGTGGTTCTGGCTCACTCTGGGCAGCGGTAGAGCGATTTTCGGTACGAGGGCTCTCCTCGGCTGATGACCCACCCCCCTGCTCGGCCACCACCTTGCCGGGCTTAACGGGTTTAGCCGTAATCTGAGCTTCTCGCCCCCCCAGGCGCGGCAGTTCAGGGAACTGGGCTACCGGAATATCATTCTTGATTTGCGACATAAACATAGCCCAAATAGCCGCAGCCGTAGTGCTAAAGCCACTACTGGGGCTACTATCATCGTTGCCCATCCAAACGCCAGTGGCCAGTTGGGGTATGTAACCAATGAACCAGAGGTCGCGATTTTCTTCGGAAGTACCGGTTTTACCCGCTACCGGACGGCCAATGGCGGCATTGCCACCGGTTCCCTGTTCCACCACCCCGCGCAGCATCCAGGTCATGATCGCGGCGGTATCTTGATCGACAGCCTGCACAGATTCCTTTGGCGTTTCGTAAATGACCTCTCCCTGACTATTCAGCACCCGGCGAATGCCGTGCACAGGCACATGGCGTCCCTGGTTGGCCAGGGTGCCGTAGGCGCTGGTGAGTTCCAGCAAATTCACCTCAGAGGTGCCTAGGGCCAGGGAGTAATCCCCCAGCAGAGGCGACCCAATGCCCATCCGTTTAGCCATCTCTACCACCGGGTCAAACCCAACGTCCACTAGCAGTTTGACGGCCACCACGTTGATTGACTTACGCAGGGCTTCTAGCAAATCCACCTGGCCGCTGAAGGTTTCGCCGTAGTTCTTAGGCTCGTAGCCATCGACCACGTAACGAGCGTCAACATAGTCTTTATAGGGCGAAAAACCAGCGGCGATCGCCGTCGTATACACAAAGGTCTTAAAGGTAGACCCGGGCTGACGCTGGGCCTGGGTAACCCGATTGAACTGGCTTTCGTTAAAGTCGTTGCCGCCCACCATGGCCTTGATTTCGCCATTGCGAGGATCCACAGCCACCAGGGCCACCTGCTCAATGTCCTGCCAACCGCTGTAGCGCTCAATGGCCTGGTCTACGACCTTTTCGGCCTGGCGCTGCCAACTGACGTTGAGGCTGGTTTCCACCGTTAACCCACCCGCTTCGAGCTGTTCTGGGGTGAGCAGTTTCTCCAACTGCTTTTGCACATAGATGGTGAAGTAGGGAAACTCGCTGTATAAAAACTTGGGCTGTTTAGGGTTGACCTCCACCTCAGCCGTCAGAGCCGCTTCCGCCTCAGCCGCAGTAATCGATTTGGTGACCAGCATGCGCCGAAT
>CAYUBC010000670.1:0-2039 GCA_964442885.1 uncultured bacterium
GGCTGTAGGTGTGGGCCATCAGTTCGTTGGCCTTTTTGGTAGCGGCGTAGAGGCTGACGGGATGATCGACATTGTGCTCAACCGCAAAGGGCAGGGTGCGATTAGCCCCATAGACTGAGCTAGAGGAGGCATAGACTAAATGCTCCACACCGTAGTGGCGGCAGCCTTCCAGGATATTCATAAAGGCCACCAGGTTGCTATCCACGTAGGCGTGGGGATTTTCGAGGGAATAGCGCACCCCCGGCTGAGCCGCCAGATGAATCACCTGCTGGGGCTGATAGTGGGCAAAGAGGTCTTCGGTGGCGCTACGGTCGGCCAGGTCAAGTTTGAGGAAGGTAAAGTTCGAGTCAGGGCGTAATTCGTTGACACGATCCTGCTTGAGGCGCACGTCGTAGTAAGGGTTGAGGTTGTCTACACCGATGACGGGCTGGCCCTGGGCTAGTAGAGCCCGACTGACGTGAAAACCAATGAAGCCAGCGGCTCCGGTAACAAGGATGGGGGATTGCATGGGGAATTTTGGAGTTTGGAGTTTGGAGTTTGGCAGGTCATCCCCTCCTGGGAGGGGCAGGGGTGGGTTAAGAAATTGGGCGGGCGTTGAGGGTTTGGAGTATGGGGCGGCGAGTTTGGGTGGGGTAATGAAGAACAGTGAGGGCGTTGGGCAAGGTTGGGAGAGGTTGGCCTACCAGATGATGGAGAAAGGTTTGCACCTGGCTTTCTCCACAGACAGCGGCAATGGTGGTGAGGTCGGCCTGGGCGGTTTGGTGAAGGGATGGCTCGATGGTTTGATGCCACTGGCGCAAAAAGCCCGAACGGCTCACCGCCAGGGTCACGGTTTCGGGATGATGGGCCAGGAAGGTTTGGGTGGCGAGGTGGCAATGGGGGAGGTCTTCTACCAGGCAGGCGTGGATGGGTTGCGAACTGGCCAACTCCGCCAGGGAGGCCTCAACCTCAACCCGGGGCTGGCAGGGCAACAGCAGCAGGCGTATCCCCTGCTTGCCCGCCTTGAGCTTGGGCAAGGGCTCACCAATGGGGGTAGTCAGGTTGAGCAGGTGCAGGTGCCCGGCTCCCCTGGTGGGGGTGGCAAAGTCCAGGACGGTAAGGCCGCTGTGGGTTTGCTGGAAGCTGTGGTGCTGGGTCATTGGCAGGTTAAGGGCCGTATTGACCAACGCCTGAATGGTACTGCCGTGGCTGACCACGAGCAGCGTCTGGCCCTGGTGCCGGGGTAGGGCTGAGGCCCAAAATTTCTCCGCCCGGCGATAGACATCGCGCACGGGGTAAAAGGTAGACGGTTGAGCCGATAGGTCCCTGGTATTGGTCTGGGGCTGAGCCTGCCAGCGTTCCTTGGGTGCAGTCATGGCAAATTGGTCTGGATGCTGCTGCCAGCAGTGATAGGCGTCGGGAAATTGGGCTTTCACGTCCTCGTACCGCAGTCCTTCCCAGTCGGGTAGGTCGATCTCTCGGAGTAGCCTGGTGGCGGTGACGCCTTGTAACTCCGGGGAGAGCCAGGGCAAAAGCGCCTTAGCCGTTTGCTGAGCCCGGCGCAGGGGGCTGACATAAACCTGGTGGATGGGGCAATCCTGCAAAAACTGGCCTACCTGCTGCGAGGCTAACCAGCCAGCCTTGGTTAACTCTGCAACATCCGAACTGCCCTGGTAGCAGCCAGCATCGTTAAGAGTGCTGCGTCCATGGCGGAGGAGAACGACCCGCACACCCTGACGAGGGACAGGGGGGAGATCGTAGTTGGGCAAGAAATGCTGGATTAAGGGGGGAGTGAGTTGGGCGATCATGGTGATGGGGAGAGATTGAATTTTGGATTTTGAATTTTGGCTTGCTATCCCCTCTAGGGAGGGGTAGGGGTGGGCTTGAATTTTGGATTTTGAATTTTGGCGGGATATCCCCTCCTAGAAGGGGCAGGGGTGGGCTTGAACTTTGAACTTTGGCAAGTAGAGCCTAGAGATTTCTACAAAGCAGCTAAGGCCAGGGGCGGATGATCCTGGCTTTGCAGGCGATAGAGGCGGGCGTAGCGTCCGTTGCGGGTC
>CAYUBC010000671.1:0-1722 GCA_964442885.1 uncultured bacterium
TAGAAAATGTTGACGTGGGGAGGCACGTACTTGCTGGAGATATCGTCAGCGAGAGCCTGAATCTCCAGCCGTTCGTTGAACCACTGATAGGCCTTAGAGTCGGTAACTTGCTTGGTAAACATGAAGCGGAAAACTCTATATATCTATAATCGCCGTCACTGAAAAATGTAACATAGCCGTAACGGCAGAGCGGCAGCCATCAGCAAGATTTTCAATTTCGGTTTTTGCCATTTTTTTGAGGAAATGCTGGGAAGCGCCTAAGACGGTGATTTTGGCGCTCCAGTAAATGAGCGGCGAATGAGTTTCCTGTGACATTTCGTTACATTCTAGCTGCCTCCCGGCACTGCTGAACCGTTGGGTTTGCCCAAATCAGGCAATGTTGGGTTTGCCCAAATCAGGCAATATGAACAATAGGGTACTATTCCAGGCAACGGGCCAGGTAGGGTTGTAACTATGGCCATAGCATTAACCGGTTATTGGCGATCAACACGTCTGGATACGGCGGCCTAGTCATGGGTTTCTAGGATTTATGAGAGCACTGTTGCGTCTACTGGTGTTAAGTGTCTGCGTAGTGGGCATTGGTTGGGGGGGAGTCAATGCTGGCCCTGCCCTGGCCCTGACGAAGGAGCAGGATTTGGTAGCTGAGGTCTGGCGGATCGTCAACCGCGCCTACGTGGATGAAACCTTTAACCATCAGAACTGGTGGTTCACGCGCCAGCGAGCCCTGAAGCGTCCGCTGACCAGCCGTGAGGAAACCTACCGCGCCATTCGCGACATGCTGGCTAGCCTGGAGGATCCCTACACGCGCCTGTTGCCTCCAGAGCAATACCGCAGCCTCCAGACCAACACCACGGGCGAACTCACCGGGATTGGGCTGCAAATCACCAAGGATGAACCCTCAGGCTGGCTACGGGTGATTGCCCCCATTGAGGGATCGCCAGCTGAGCAAGCGGGTATTCAGCCCAAGGACATTGTGCTAGCCATTGATGGGGTAGCCACGACCGAACTTTCCCTGGATGAGGCCGCTGCCCGCATGCGGGGCCAGAGCGGCACCACGGTAACGCTACAAGTCCGCCCGGAAGATGCCACACTTCCCCGGACACTTTCCCTAATGCGCGAGGTGATCACCCTCAACCCGGTTTATGCGCGGTTGGATACCCCCGCCACCGGCCAACCGATTGGCTATTTGCGGCTGACCCAGTTTAACGGCAATGCGGCGGAGAGTCTGGCCGAGGCGATTTGCCACCTGGCTAACCAGGGAGCCGAGGGTTACATCCTCGACCTGCGCAATAATCCCGGTGGGCTACTCCAGGCTGGCATTGAAATTGCTAGGCTCTGGCTGCCCCAGGGAACGATTGTTTATACCGTTAACCGCCAGGGCATTTTGGATAGCTTTGACGCCTTTGGCCAGGCCATTACCAATGCGCCCCTGGTAGTGCTGGTGAACGAAGGCACCGCCAGCGCCAGTGAGATTTTGGCTGGAGCCTTACAGGATAATGGCCGTGCCCTGCTGGTAGGCAGCGTCACCTTTGGTAAGGGGCTGATTCAGTCGCTGTTTGATTTATCGGATGGGGCCGGGCTGGCGGTTACCGTGGCCAAGTATGAAACCCCCGACCATCACGACATCAACCGCCTGGGCATTACCCCAGACCGCCTGGTCAGTAGTGTGCCGCTCAGCCGCGATACCCTGGCCACCGCCGCCGATCCCCAGTACCAGGCTGC
>CAYUBC010000671.1:1732-2034 GCA_964442885.1 uncultured bacterium
CTATCACGATCCGCTGCATGGGGCGATTACGCTTCAGGCCAGCGACCCCGAAGAAGCGCTGCTGATTCGGCTGATTGATACCCCAGCCTTTCAACGGCTGCGGCGAATTCGGCAGTTAGGGCCAGCCAGCCTCACCTTCCACGGGGCAGAAAGCTCGCGTTTTACCCATTCTCTAGGGGTAATGGCCATTGCCCGCCGCGCCTTTGACCAGTTGCAGCGGCGCTACCCAGAGCTACGCCCCCACCGGGCCACGGTGCTCTGTGCAGCCCTGCTCCACGACATTGGCCACGGCCCCTACAGCC
>CAYUBC010000672.1:0-2028 GCA_964442885.1 uncultured bacterium
GATGTTCACGCACCCGTCCGGCCAGCCACAGAGACAAATCAATGGGTTTTTCGCGACTGAGGGCCAAAATACAGCTGTGATGGTGCCCCGTGGTCCACTGCAACAGAAGTCGCTGGATGGCTTCTGTCTGCGGGCGATAGGTACCGGCTAGCTGCTGGGATTCAAACAGAGCCTCCAGGCGATCTAACACTAGCAGGGCACGATGTTGCTCTAGCTGCGACAGGATCCAATCGATGGAGGCCGATGGCGGCGGTGGCGTACTGGCTGTTGGGGCCAGCCAATCGGTCAGGGCGGTTAGCACCAGGGCATCGGTGGCCCCATCGGGCAGTTCCAGGTAACCGCAGCGGTCAAAGGAGGGGCGCAGATGGCTCACAACCTGGGCAGCCAGGGCGGTTTTGCCGACTCCTGGTAGGCCCCACAGCAAAATCAGCCGACAGCGATCCACCTCGACGTATTGTTTTAGGGCGATCAATTCTGTGGTGCGGCCACAAAAGTCTGACAAATCCCCAGGCGGGGTGTCTCGCACAGCGCGCTGGGGCTGGGGCCGAAGGTCGATGGCGGCGGCAGGTGCTTTGAGGGAAGGGGCCAGGGTAGATAAGCCGGACTCTAGCCCAAGGCCATCTTGACTGGCCCAGTTTTGTAACACATTCTGAATGTTGCGCTTGGTGACCTTGATGCCCTGATGCTGGGTGTCTACCAGGTCAGAAAGCAAATGCCAGAGTTTTGGCCCAACGTCTTTTTTGAGGTAGTCTTCAGAGTAGCCTCCAGCCTGCTCCGCCATAGCAGAATAGGTTTGATTGTCCCAAGCGCCCTTGAGAACCAGGCGCTCTACATCCTTAAGCTGCCGCCCCTTTTGCTCTTGGGCAACTCGATTAACTAGCTTGGCAATATCCTCAAATTCCATCGGTTAGACAAGGCGTGTGCTATCCCTGATGCTCAGGGCCTAGTCTAACCTGAATATTCCAGAACTTTCCAGAACCATGTCGGAATATGTTGTTCTGCTGTACAGTGACGACTTTACCGAAGAATTAAGACTGAACAAAAGTCCTGAATTTAGTTAGAACAAAACTCCTGACTGATCTGGATTTTTGAGGCTGATAGTTTGCTGTCATGATGACACTGTGAACTTTCACTTGAGCCCAGGTTAAGGCTACTGCCATGATAGTGAATCTTCGATTTTACAAGGAAGTTTTTTGGTCGCTTGTTCGGTTGCCTATTCGTCCCCGGAGTATTTTTTCAAAGTTGTCCTGGTTAATCTTACAACAGTCTCTTGAGGCTGATACATTCCTGGTGGGGCAAGCATTTCATTATGGGAATGCCATTGTTACAGACATGATTTCCCCGGATCGCGTTGGGCAGGTGAACTATCAAGGTAGCTGGTGGCGAGCCATCAGTGAGGCAGACGATTTACTACTGCCATCAACTCCAGTGCTCGTTACAGGGCGAATTGGGTTAACCCTAATTGTTAAGTCTACGTTTGCTGACCTTTCATATTAGCCTTAGCGCTAGTAGAGAGATCGTCACTCATTTTTGGTTTGGAGTTCCTCCTCTTTAGAAAGCATTTGGCTCTGGGCAGAACAGAGCAGGGGGCTGCCCCCGTGGGCAACTTTGCCGAGTTCAATTTATACGTATGCTGAAGTCCATTGGTGTTGGATTGACGGCTTGTGCTGTAACGCTGTTAATGGGGCCGATGCCTGCTGCCCAGGCCCAAACGCCGGTACTTGACCTCTGCCCCCAGGCCTCCTGGGCCAGAGGATTCAACATTGGCGAGTTTATTCCGCTGCATCCTGGCCAGTACTGGCAGGCCGAAGTCATGACATCTACTCCGTTGCGTAGAAGTTATGGCTACGAGGGAGGCATTGTTTCTAACCTTTCGCCTGGGGCACGGTTAACCATTCGGGGCGAAGTTTGGGACGCTGGCTGCAACCAGTGGATGACGGTGGAGGTTAACGGTAGCCGCCATTACGTCCATGGTCATGCCCTGAAAAAACTTTAGACCGGGCCGCCCCAAATTGGTCTGCATTGATC
>CAYUBC010000673.1:0-2028 GCA_964442885.1 uncultured bacterium
TGTGCAGCTTCCCGAATTGCAGCGGGTGATGCAGTCGGTTTTTCACCATACCCTACCCCGCCACCGACATCCTCTGGCTGTGGTGCATCTGCGTTTACCCCCTGAGCAGGTGGATTGGAATCGCCATCCTGCCAAGAGTGAGCTATATGTACATGAACTGGCTACCCGACAGGAGCAACTGCGCCAGCATCTGCAGGTTCTCCTCAATCCGGGATCTGGACAAGCCAGCCGTCGCTCTGTGCAACTGATTCGGGCCAGTGAGGCCAAACAGGCTTATCTTGTGATGCCTACGGCAGACCCTGGAACCCCGACGGGATCCCTGCCCCCTCTCAAGGCCCTGGCCCAGCTGCACCAGATCTATATCCTGACGGACCATCCCCAGGGGCTCTGGTTGGTGGAGCAACACCTGGCTCACGAACGAGTCCGCTACGAGCAATTGCAACAGCATTGGCAGCTGGTGGAACCGAATCTCCCCCTGACGCTGGAAGGACTATCCCCCCAAGCCCTGCAACAGCTAGAGCACTTGGGGTTAGAACCCGAACCCTTTGGCCCCAATACCCACCGGTTGCGACGGATCCCTCTGGCTTTGCTTCAAGAAGATCCTCAGGAAATTCAGGGATCCCTGCTGGACCTCAGCCTTTGTCAAGATTTGCAGGCCGCTCAAGTGACTGTGGCCTGTCGGGGTGCTCTCCGTAACGGGATCCCGCTCACCTTGGAGCAGATGCAACAGTTGATAGACGCTTGGCAGCGCACCCTCAACCCCCATACCTGTCCTCATGGCCGCCCGGTCTATCTGGCACTGGCGGAAAAAGATCTGGCCCGTTACTTCCGTCGTCGTTGGAGCCTCTGCGACCGGCCTGGGTCGAATCAAGGAGTGGCATCCCTGTTGGAACTCAATTCCCTTGGGGATAGATTTGCTACACAAGTACGCCAGGCAACGGATGCTTCTGCGTTGAAGGCGAAAGACGGGGCCAAGCCATCCCCACTATAATCGGGGGTGTTCACTGCCGTAACGGTATAGAATCCAATGGCCTACTATCTCAAAACGCAGGAAGAGCCCTGGCTGCACCGTCAATCCCGCACGATTTTGGCGGTTCTGGCCGGATTGGGATCCCTATTAACGGCTTATCTCACCTTCAGCAAGCTGACGGAGCAACCGGCTGCCTTCTGTACAGGAGATGGGGGCTGCGATCTGGTGCTCTCTAGCCGTTGGGCGGAGTTTCTCGGGATCCCTACGGCTGCCGTGGGTCTGTTGGGCTTTTTGGCAGTTTTGGGGTTGGCCCTGATTCCGGACGGGATCCCGTTGGTGAAGCAATGGCGCTGGCCAGCTTTGTTTGGCTTGGTTTCCGCCATGACCGCCTTTGAAATGTACATGCTTTACCTGATGGTGGCGGTGCTGCGGCAGTTTTGTCTGTATTGCACAACAGCGATGGTCTTGGTGGCGGGACTGTGGCTGGTGACGGTGTTTGGCCACCGCTGGTTGGATTGGGGCAAGATGGGCTTCGGCTACATCCTGGTGAGTGTATTGACCTTGATCGCCACCATTGGGGTGTATGCCAATCAAGTGCCCCCTCCAAGCCCCTTCGCTGTGGGGCTGGCGACCCACCTGCAGGAGACGGGCGGCACCATGTATGGAGCCTATTGGTGTCCCCATTGTCAGGATCAAAAGGATTTGTTTGGAGCAGCTTTTGCAAATGTGCCTTATGTGGAGTGCTCTCCGAATGGCCCCGGCACCCCGCAGGCTCAAGAGTGCAATGAAGTGGGGGTGAATAGCTACCCTACCTGGGTGATCAATGGCCGCACCTACACGGGTGTACGCTCTTTGGAGTCACTGGCGGTGGCCTCAGGCTATCAATTCAATCCCGGAGAATAAACCTTAGGGGCTTGTGTCTAAGGGTGGGGTGAGGATGTGTACCCGGTTCCGCCCCGCTTGCTTAGCTTGATAGAGGGCCTCATCGGCCTGTTGCAGAGCGGCTTCTGGCTCTAGATGGTGATCCTCGGTGATCACGGCCCCGCCAATGGTAATGG
>CAYUBC010000674.1:0-2024 GCA_964442885.1 uncultured bacterium
AGCCTCAGAGGCCCACCACCTTTTGAAGCTGCAGTGGCAACGGTTGCAAAAGTATGGGGCACGGGTGATGGTGCTACGCACCCCGCGGAGCGGGATCGCTCACCACGAAGAGGCTGCCGAATCCCTCCATCAAATTCGGGTGGCCCTACGGCGCATCGGCACCTGGGTGCAGGTTTTTCAGGGATCCCTCAAGCTACCCAAGCCCCTCCAGGTCAAACAGATACAAAAGTTAGCCAGCGCCCTCGGCAAACAACGGGATCTGGATGTGTTGCTGGAGATCCTACAAGAACCCTGCTGGAGTGGGATCCCACCAACCCAACAGGCGGAATTGGAGCAGTTGCGGGCGGACTTGTCCCGTCGTCAGGCCAAAGCCCAAGACCGTTCCCGTCGCCTTTTGAAGGAGCCCACTTTTCTAGAATTCCAAGGGGCTTGCGAGCAGTGGCTAGCCCAACCCCGCTACACCCCACAAGCCCAACTCCCTCTGCGAGAGAGTCTGCCCCATTTGCTCACCCCACTGTTGGCCCAATGGCTACTCCAACCGGGATGGCGGATCCCATCGGTTCCCCACAAGGGATCCGAGGCCAAAAAACTCCATGAACTGCGTAAAGCCAGCAAACGGCTGCGCTATCAGGTGGAGTTTTTCTCGGATTGCTATGGCAGTGGGGTTCAGGAATGGCTGGAAACCTTGAAGACCCTACAAGAGCAACTGGGCCGATTTAACGATTTACAAGTTTTGCAGGCGCAGTTGGATCCCGACTCAGATCTCAAAACAATTTTACAGGCCCAACAAGCCCTGGCTCTTCAGGATTGGCCGCTGTACCAACAGCGAAACCTCAGCCCCGAACACCAGCGGCAGCTTTATCAGATGCTTCTGACCCCCACCTCGGTAGAAAGCAGTCAGGCTTCAGAAGCCGTGTAGCGGGCTAGACAGCAGGGATCCGTCCATTTGCGCTCCAATGGATAGGGCGTGAAAATAAAGGTGGGGTCAGGATCCCATTTCTCGGAGGCGACCGGAACCTTGCGCCGTCTTTGAACGACTTAAAAACCTGGGGAGATCAGGCTTCTGACCTCTTTAGTTCCTACCTCGACGCGCTGTATTTGGGGAAACATGATGAAAAAGTGGATTGCCTCGGTTACGACGCTGCTCTGCTGTCTGCTCACCTTAGGGGCCTTTTGGCCTAATACCACCTCAGCCCAGGCACAAACCCTCAACCTCTATATCTGGTCAGAATACATCGACTCAGACATCCTCACCGCCTTCGAAGCGGAAACCAACAGTCGTGTGGTGGTCAGCCTGTACGAATCCAACGAAGATATGGTGGCCAAGTTGCAGGGGGGCGGTGTGAGCCAGTACGACATCGTCGTGCCGACCGACTACATCCTGCCCAATATGCTGGAACTGGGCCTGTTGCAACCCCTCAATAAAGACCTCATCCCCAACTTCAGCAACCTCGGCGAAAAGTTTGTCGGCCTGCCCTTCGATCCGGAAGATACCTACACCGCTGCCTATCAATGGGGCACCACAGGGATTGGCTACCGCCGGGATCGCCTGTCGGAAGATTTTGAGCGCTCTTGGGGACTCATTTTTGATCCTGAGCAACAGACTGGCCCTTTTGTGATGATTGATGAGGCAAGACCCATGATCGGGGCAGCTGCCTTTTATTTGGGCTTCGATATGAACACGACCGTTCGCCCGGAATTGCAACAGATCCAGCAGTTGCTTATTGAAACCAAACGTCGCAGTGCTGGCTTAATTGGGGGTGTCGGCGGCAAAAACCAACTGGTATCAGGCACCGCCAATGTGGCCATCGTGTATAGCGGCGATGCCCTGCAAGCGGCTGAAGAAAATCCAGAAATTGGCTATTTCATCCCCAAGGAAGGCTCAGAGATTTGGCTGGATACCCTGGCCATTCCCGCTCAAGCTCCGAACCCCGAGCTGGCTAACCGCTTCATCAACTTTATTTTGGAGGCTGAAGTGGGTGCTCAACTGAGCAACTACAACCGCTTTGCCACCCCCAATGCTG
>CAYUBC010000675.1:0-2012 GCA_964442885.1 uncultured bacterium
ACAATTTGGAGAAGGCGCAGGAGCATGGGGGGAGAGGTTAGGGAAGGGACGGAAGAGGTTAGGGACAGGGGGAGCCGATTTCCTGGTAGAACTCCAGGAGTTGCTTGGCCAGGGCGCGGTTGGTGTAGTGGGTCATGGCCCGCTGGTAGCCCTGGTGGGCCAGGGTCTGGCGGTGGGTGGGTTGCTCCATCAGCAGGCGGAGGCGCTCGGCAAGGCTGGCCGCGTTGCCTTCGGGGAAGATTAAGCCTGATTCCTGAATCACGTGGGGAATTTCACCGGAGTCGGAGCCAATCACCGGGACGCCGCAGGCCATAGCTTCAATAAGCACGTGGCCAAACTGTTCTTTCCAGCCAACGGAGGTGAGGGTTTTGAACCCGTAGGTGGTTTCCGAAGGCAGCACCAGGGTATGCATCAGGTTGAGGTAGCGGGGTACGTCGTCGTGGGGCACGCTTTCTACCCAGCGCACCCGGTCAGCGATGCCTGCGGCAGCTACTTTGGCCTTGAGGGTCTCTTTGAGCTCGCCTCTTCCCAACAGCAGCCAGAGCCAGGGTTGGGGGTGATCCTTCAGAGCCGCCAGGGCGTCGCAGAGGGTAAGGAGGCCCTTTTCGGCCACAAAGCGGCCGACAAATCCAACTACGAAGGTTGAGGCAGGAATGTTGAGCTGCTCAACCAGGGCAGGCTGAGGTTGAGGAAAAAAGCGAGTCTCATCGACGCCCAGTTGGGGCATAACCCGGTATGGCCCCTGGTAGCCCCGCTGGCGGAGAATATCCGCTCCGTCCTGGTTGCCAGCAATGAGCCCGTGGGTGTGGTTGAGGTTGTAGCCTTCTAGGAGCGATACCGGAAATTTGAGGTCGTAGGGCAGGTTCCACCAGGTAAAAAACAGGTTCTTAGCTTTTAAACCCAGCAGCCGGTTGAGGGTGATGGTTTGGGCATAGGCCAGGGATTTTGAACCTTGCTCAACCTGAATAATCTGGGGGCGAAACTGGCCCATGAGTCGGACTAACTCTGGCCCAAAGCTTAGCAAGCCCTGGTTATTTTGGCTCAGGTTGCCCAGGGGCTGAATCTGGAAGTTGCCCTCTTGCTTAGCCTCCGGTTCAATGATGCGATTTTGCACACCGCCGGGGCACCAGCGCTTGGGCACTCCCACAGTGACCTCCAGGCTAGGGTCGAGTTGGGCCAGGGCGCGCAGTTTTTCGCAGTTGAGGTCAACAATGTAGGTATGGCTAAGAACCAGAATGCGCATAGGGGATACTGCGGTGGAGGAGAGGCATAAATCCAGCCTAGTTTGCCCAGGCATTGGGCTGAGGCACCTACACCATAGTCTTTCCTCGCCTGGGTGGGCGGCAACAGTCATCCTGTCCCGCTCCTCTTGCCCACCTACCAGCAGTTAATCGGAGCTTAGGGAAGGGCCGCGAAGGCGTCAGTAGCCTCGATTAAGGCGCTGGTGATGCCGGGTTCCATCGCCGAGTGACCGGCCTCTTGCACCAGCACAAATTTGGCTTCGGGCCAGGCGCGATGTAATTCCCAGGCGGTGGTGACAGGGCAGACCACATCATAGCGGCCCTGGACAATCACGCCGGGAATGTGGCGGATGCGACCAACATTGCTCAAAAGCTGATTATCCTGGCTGAAAAAGCCGCGATTGATAAAGTAGTGACACTCAATGCGGGCAAAGGCCACCGCAAAGTCCTCTTCGCCAAAGTGGGCCATCAGGTCGGCGTCTTGGATGAGTTTGCTAGTGCTGGCTTCCCAAATCGACCAGGCGCGGGCGGCGGTGAGGCGAGTCTGGCGATCGTCACTGGTTAGCCGTCGGTAGTAGGCCGTGATTAAGTCATGGCGCTCCGCTTCAGGGATGGGGGCCAGATAGTGCTCCCAGGCATCGGGGTAGAGGTAGCTCGCGCCTTCCTGGTAGAACCAGCGAATTTCCTGTTGGCGGAGGGTAAAAATGCCGCGCAGAATCAGCCCTGCGCAGCGCTCTGGATGAGTTTGGGCATAGGCCAGCGCCAGGGTAC
>CAYUBC010000676.1:0-2007 GCA_964442885.1 uncultured bacterium
AGCGTTTGCCGCAATCATTGCAGCGATATCGCTGCAGCAGCACCCCGGCTGAAATTGATTCCCGGCCATGTTTCACGATCTGTTGGCTTTGGCAGTGAGGACAATTCATGGCTCTGAAATAGTGGCACTGCAACCATTTTACCCATCACCGGCTAGCAGACCAGTGCCGAAATTGCAACGGTTTGACCAAGTTGTCAGTCTAGTATTTAGTAAGTTATTGCTTTGGTCAAAGTAGTGATGATTGTCAGGGAAGCAACGCAAAATGATGTACCTGCCATTGCCAGGGTTCATGTCGATACCTGGCGAACCACCTATCGAGGCATCTTACCAGATGAGTATTTGGCGAATCTATCCTATGAGCGCAGAGCCAACGGTTGGCATCAAATTTTGAACCACGCTTCAAACGACGGCAACTTTACTTACATTGCTGAGGCAGAAGCCGGTGAGCTTATCGGTTTTGCCAATGGCGGGATGGAGCGTACAGGTGATCCCGTGTATAAGGGTGAACTGATGGCAATTTATATCTTACAAAATCATCAAGGTAAGGGAATTGGCTGTCATTTAACGCGGACGGTTGCAGAAAGGCTCCATTTGTCGGGCATCAACTCTATGCTGGTTTGGGTTTTGGTTGATAATCCAGCATGTCAGTTTTACGCTGCCCTTGGAGGCAAACTAATCTATGAAAAAGAGCTTGAGATTGCGGGCAAATCGTTAATTGAGGTCGCTTATGGTTGGGTAGATACCAACCCTCTTAGAGGCCACTGAGCAGCCCAACCACCCCCCAGGAGCAGACTGTTGGAAGATTTGAGTGTGCTGTAAAGGTGACTGGCAGCCGCTCAGCCGTAACGATAGTGCAATTAACACAAGATTCAGAAGCCGTATCCAGTAGTTCTCGGCATGAGAACGATTCTCGCGGTTGAGACGGCTTCTTAGGTCAAACATATCGCTTTGCCACCCTAAGATCGCTCCATAGACGAGATTATGGCCTCAAAAATGCCCGGAAAAGCCATATTGAGAATTGCTGGATCTCAGACCATCGTGGTCTCCATCATTAAGAATCAGGGTAAAATTTCAAAGTTGTGTTGGCAGGCGAATATTAAGCCCCTGAGCTACTGCCCCTGAGCGATTTCGAGTCAGCCTATGAATGCAGTCGAAATCGAAGAAGCCGTTTCCAGGCTTGCCGAAGCCCCCTTCGACCCGGAGGAGTTCCCGTTCGCATTTCTAGAGGCGTTTGGCAACAAGTCCACCACCATCAAGCGGCTGAGAAGTGGTAACTCGAACCAGTCTGACCTGGGCGGTGGCGTGCTTCAGCGCAGCAATATTCACCTAATGGTGTGCCCAGAGGGGGAGGTGACTACCGCCCTCGCGGCCCTGCGGGAGAGCCCGGCCACGACGCGGCATAAGGCCAAGTTTATTCTCGCTACCGACGGCACCAGCTTGGAAGCGGAAAGTCTGGTAGATGGAGAGACCGTCGCCTGTGATTACCCCGACTTTCATGACCATTTCGGGTTTTTCTTGTCGCTGGCGGGCATTACGACGGTGCGGCAGATCCGCGAGAATGCCTTTGATATCAAAGCAACGGGTCGCCTCAATCGCCTCTACATCGAGCTGCTAAAAGAGAACCCAGATTGGGATACAGCAGAACGCCGCCAGGAGATGAACCACTTCATGGCGCGGCTGATTTTCTGCTTTTTTGCGGAAGATACCAACATTTTCCACGCCGAGGGGCTGTTTACGCACACCGTGGCCCAGATGAGCGCTGGTGATTCTAGCAATACCCACGAGGTGCTGGCGGAGATTTTTCGGGCGATGGCGACACCGTTAAAGAATCGAGAGGCCGTAGGAATCCGCAATTGGGCCAATGGGTTTCCCTATGTGAATGGGGGGTTGTTTGGCCCAGATTCCCCACCCTCCGGGAAGAGCATAGCTCTACATCCCCTAGCCCCTTCTCCCAGGGCGGGCTACTAGATACACACAAGTCTTGTTTGACTTCATCTTCCTGTCTTT
>CAYUBC010000677.1:0-2006 GCA_964442885.1 uncultured bacterium
GCAACGCCTTAACGTGACATTGCTCAATGTCGCCGCAGGCCCGTTCCATCATTTCCTGTCGAGTGGCTTCCGCCGCATCGGGTTTACTGCGGTAGTTAACAGCCACGTTGCAGCCCTCTTGAGCCAATCGTAGGGCGATAGCTTGCCCAATTCCAGAGGTTGCCCCCGTTACCAGGGCCGTCTTACCACGCAGTCCCTTCATTTGCCCATCCTTAAAATGGAAGTCTACGGTGCTGTTAGTCCATGGTAGTCACATTAAGTTAAGGCCGGTTTTATAGCATCTTCACTTGGGTAGAGCGTGGCCAAACCCAGGTAGCGAATGCCCTGGGGCGTAACCTCGAAGCGGCAGGGCAGAACCTGTACCCCCGCCGCGATCGCCTGACGAAACAACTGTCCGTAGACAGGATCTGCCGTTTCGCCAGGGGCAAAGTGCGTACAGTCGCCCCGGTTAATAAAGTAGAACATCACAGCCCTAGCCCCAGGCAGCAGCGCCATGAGTTCCTTTAGGTGTTTTTGCCCCCGCGTGGTCACCGTATCAGGGAAGAGAGCCAGCGTGCCCTTGGCCCAGGTCGTGTTTTTAATCTCAATGTAAGTTGGGGGCTGGTCGGCCTCTCCAGCCACAACAAAATCAACCCGGCTTTTGCCATCGCCGCCGTAGCGCACCTCAGGCTGAATCAGGGTGTAATGCCCCAGTTCAGGAATCAACCGCGCCTCTAGCAGGGATTTCATCACCCGGTTAGGTAAGGCGGTATTAGCCCCCACCCAGGTGGGCACGGTGTCGTTGACCTCGGCCAGTTCCCAGGTGTAGGCCAGTTTACGCTTGGGGCTGGGGTTGTAGGAAACCTGCACCCGCCCACCGATGTGGCATACCCCCGTCATTGGCCCAGTGTTAGGGCAGTGGGCGGTAATCACCTCACCAGATTCCAGCTCAATGTCGGCAAAAAATCGCTTGTAGCGCTTCAGTAAGGTGCCTGGGTAGAGCGGCGGAAACGGGTAGAACCAGTCGGCGGTCATGGCAAGGCGGCCAGGGAATGTACCGCTTTACCCTACCAGGAAACCCATCGTTGTATGGCGGGGCATTAAAACTCTTCGGTATATAATGCAGTCAATCTCTACGCCTAACAGCACAAAGGCAGGTGCGCCATGAGTTTACTAGGCAACATTATTTGGCTCATTTTTGGCGGATTTCTCACCGGGTTAGGCTACATTTTGGGTGGCATTCTGCTCTGTTTGACCATTATTGGCATTCCCTTTGGGCTACAGGCCATCAAGCTGGGCGGCGCTACCATGACCCCCTTTGGCCGCAAAATTGTTGAAGATGGTAACCCCAACAGCATCCTAAAGATCATCCTCAACGTGGTGTGGGCGATTTTTGTGGGCTGGGAAATTGCCTTGGTTCACCTGTTTCATGCTGTATTGCTGGCGATTACAATTATTGGCCTACCCTTTGCCAGGCAACACATTAAACTCATACCCCTCGCCCTGCTACCCTTTGGCCGCGACTTTCAGCGCATTAGCTGAGGGCAGGCTCAGGGGGATGAACCCGGTCAACTTGGCTTAGCCATCACTACAGTAAGCGCATCAAGGTGGCACTGCGATCAAATGAGCACTTAACGACTGCTACCTCGACTTCGACAGCGACACCGATCCTGACCTACTCTATATAGATGGCGAGTTACGCTGCCGTAAGAGCTGTCCCAACCTGGCTAGCGGTTGAATTGGCCTTGGCTTTTTCGGATAATGGCGTGGGCGCTCCTTGACCTCTAGGCAACCTCCGGCTGTGACAGATACTACAAGCTACAAAGACACCGTTCTGCTACCTCAAACCAGCTTCGACATGCGGGCCAACGCCACCCAGCGCGAGCCCGAAATTCAAGCCTTTTGGGCCGAGCACAAGATTTACGAAACCCTGGCCGAAACCAATCCTGGCGAGGTCTTTGTACTTCATGATGGGCCGCCCTACGCCAACGGCGACCTGCACATTGGTCACGCCCTCAACAAAATTC
>CAYUBC010000678.1:0-2002 GCA_964442885.1 uncultured bacterium
CCATACCAGCCACACTAGCACCTGATGGAGCACTACAGCAACCGTCAGCCCGTAAATCCACTGGCGATCGCCCACCCCCAGCCAACTCCCCCCCGTTAGCCCCGGCTCCGCTAGGGTTATCCCTCCCGGCACCAGCACCAACACCAGCAGCAGGTGCTGCAACTGCCCATGAAAAAAGTACATCCACGGCAAGCGACGATTAGTCTCAGCCAGTTCGTTCATAGGCTCCCCCCAACTGGAATGCTAGAGGCTGGCTCAGAAACAAGCCTTCCTACTCAATTCTATCCAATCCCCCACGTACCCCTTCCCTTTAGATGAACTTTTGTTCATCGCTAACCTCGATGCCAAGGCGGGCTAACTAGTGTATAGACGGAATGACGCTGTCTAACCTCCCTATTGGGGGCTTATAGGCTGAATTGGCGCTGTCTAATCCTCCTAAATCTGAGCGATAGGCCGATTCTAGTCTGTCTATCTCTCCCAGGCAAGACTTAGACCGCTCTTGTTCTGCCCTAACTGGCCATTGGGGGGATTAGACAGACCTAATTCGGCCCTAAATGGCAAATCGGCATTTTAGGCCGATTAGAATCTGCCCTAATTGGTCATTTGGCAAATTAGACAGACCCCAGTCCGCCCTAATTTCCGATCTTGGTCATTAGGGCCGACCGCTTTAGGAAAACTTCACACTCTTTACGGAGGAATTGGGGGTAGCATTCAGTACAAGTGAATTGGTTTCCAGGTCTCGTCATGGCGCATCCACCCAGAAAGCTGCTCGATCAGGTGCGAGATGTCATTCGACTCAAGCATTACTCCTACCGGACTGAGGAAGCCTATGTTGGTTGGATTCGTCGGTTCGTTCTCTTTCACAATAAGCGCCATCCAAAAGACATGGGCCGTATAGAAATCCAGGCATTCCTGACGCATCTTGCCGTTCAAGAAAAGGTGGCGGCGTCCACCCAGAATCAAGCCCTCAGCGCCTTACTGTTTCTCTATCGTCATGTCCTTCAGCACCCTCTAGAGGCTCCCCTTGATGCGATTCGAGCTAAGCCTTCGCACTATCTGCCAACGGTCCTGACTCAGGAAGAAGTCAAACAAGTCATCCAGACCCTGTCGGGAGTGAACCAACTGTTTATTCAGCTTCTCTACGGCAGCGGTCTGCGTCTGACGGAGGGGTTACGGTTACGGGTCAAGGATCTGGACTTTGGCCAGCGGCAAATCGTGGTGCGCGATGTCAAGGGCCATCAAAGTCGGGTGACCATGCTCCCTGATGCGATTCATGAGCCCCTCAAAAAGCATCTACAACGGGTCAAACGATTACATCTGCACGATCTGGAGCAGGGGTATGGGTCTGTTTATCTGCCCTTTGCCCTGGAACGCAAGTATTCGAATGCTGACCGGGAATGGGTCTGGCAGTTTGTGTTTCCCTCTTTCGGATTATCCCAGGATCCACGCCGTGGTATCGTTCGCCGTCATCATTTACATGCGACCAGTATCCAAAAATCACTGAAACAGGCTGCTCGCGAAGCCGGGATCGATAAGCGGGTAGGGTGCCACACCTTTCGCCACAGTTTTGCCACCCACCTGCTCCAAAACGGCTACGATATCCGCACCGTGCAAGAGTTACTGGGCCACAAGGATGTCAAAACCACGATGATCTACACCCACGTCTTGAATCGGGGTGGGCGCGGGGTGCGCAGTCCGTTAGACGAGTAACTTCGGGTTTGGATGGGCACGCAGGCTTTGCTCATCCTACATGGGTGACAATCGCTACGTTTTTCTGGCCTGCCTATGGGTTGCCGAGGGGTTCTGCCTCACCTTCAGTAAAAAATCTTTCCATACGCTTGCACTCTTGAGCGACTTCCGGTATGTTCGTTTTTGCAGGGAATGATTCCGGGCAGGGACTTGAGAGGCTGGCACCTCCCAAATCCCCTGATCATCCCAACTTAGTTAGGGTAAGTCGAGATGACTGGGTTCATTTTATCCGGTCTCTTTGTTTTGCCTAATT
>CAYUBC010000679.1:0-1999 GCA_964442885.1 uncultured bacterium
CGTCACCGTTGATTTTCCCGTTATTTTCTGGGGGCAATTTTCTGTGCAGCATTTCCCTGATCCTGTGGATACATCAGCGGTCACTCTTTCACCGGATTATTTGCGCCTGGCCGAAGCGCTAGCCCACAACGACCATTGCCGCTGGGGTAATGCGTTGCTCAAGTTGGGCTGGCACTATGGGCCGCAGTTTGACCCGGTCAGGCAGACCCACCCCCACCTGGTGCCCTTTCAAGCTTTACCTGAGGATGCCAAAAGTGCCAAGCTTAAGCTGTTTTTAGATAACTTTAAAGCCGTGCTGGCACTGGGCTATCGCCTGGAGATGGAGCCCCAGCCCCCAGCCGACGAGCCCGTGGGGATGGCCCCCAGCCGGACTCAACCTGCTCAACCTGCACCGCTGCCCCCCACCGCCGACAGCCCTGTCAATATGCGGCTAGCCTCACTTTTGGCGCTCCGCAACGAGCTGATTAACCTACAACCCAATACCCCTGAACTGCATCGCTCCCTGGGCGATATGTTGCTCCAACAAGGGCAGCCGATTCTGGCCTACGATGTGCTCATGGCCGGCCTCAACCGCTGGCCTAACCATCTGCGGTTGCAGCAACTCCTGGCCCTGGCCCTGGCCCGCAGCGGGGCAACGCTGTCGGCCAATCAACTGTTAGCCGAGCTGATTCGAGCCGGGCAGCGCGATGAGCAAACCCTTGGCCTCTATGCCCGCACCCATAAGGATCTATGGAAACAGGCGACCGACACAGAAACGCGGGCTAAACACCTCAAACTCGCCTCCCAGCAATACTTAGAAGCCTATCAACACAGTCGCAGTATTTGGACGGGCATCAACGCCGCCACCATGGCTGTGATGGAGGGCAATCTCGACCTAGCCAAAACCTTAGCTGACGAAGTGCGCCAGGAAAGCCTGCAAGCACTAACTGCCAAGACCGAGCAGGGGCAGGATAGCTATTGGGTGCTGGCCACCCTAGGCGAGGCCGAACTGATTCTCAACCACTGGGAGGCGGCGGCTAACTACTACACCCAGGCGGCCAGACTTGGGGCCGCCCGCTATGGCGACCTCAGCTCTAGCTACCGCAATGCCGTCTTGCTGATGCGGCACTTTCAGCAAGACCTAGAAACCCTCAATCAGTGGTTTGCTCTGCCTAAGGTGGCGGTATTCTGCGGCCACCGGGTAGACGCCCAGGATCGGGAGATTCCCCGTTTTCCGCCGCAGTTAGAGGCAGAGGTTTATCAGGCTATCCACCAACAGCTAAAGCGCCTGGGCACCTACGTGGGGTTTGCCTCGGCGGCCTCTGGCTGCGATATTTTATTTTTGGAAGCCCTGCTATCCCTGGGGGGTGAGCTCAACATTGTCCTGCCCTACAATCGCGACCAGTTTGTGGCGGACGCTGTGCAGGGTGCCCCCTCCGGTAACTGGGTGCAACGGTTCAATCACCTGCTTTCCCAGGCCCAAGAGGTGATTTTTGCCTCTGACCACAAGCCCAAGTATGACGCCATTTCCTACGAATATTCCAATCGCCTGCTGCATGGACTGGCCAGTATGCGGGCCAAACAATTGCAAACCACGCTAGTGCCCCTGGCCGTGTGGGATCGCCAGCCGGGAGATGGCCACGGCGGCACCGCCCATACCGTATCCTACTGGCGGCAGTGGAACCCCCATGTGGAAATTATCGAGCTAGAACCTCTGCTAGAGCAAACCTGCCCCCACCTAGCAGCCCAACGACAGGAGCAACTTTGGGGAGCCGCCAGCACGGTGACGGCTACGGTGCCAGCAGAGGACTCGACCCGCGATATTTGCGCCCTCCTATTTGCCGATGTGGTTCACTTTACCGAGCTACAGGAAGACCAGGTATGTACCTTTTCTCAGGAGTTTTTGGGAGCGATCGCCGCCCTCTCGGCCCAAACCGGCGATCGACCTTTGATGAAAAATACCTGGGGCGATGCCCTGTACTACGTCTTTTCTGGCGTGGAACAGGCGGGTTTATTTGCG
>CAYUBC010000680.1:0-1991 GCA_964442885.1 uncultured bacterium
CGAGCAGCGGGTGCAAATTCCTCCCGGAGAAACCACTGTGCAGGTGTCGGGCCAGGTGAGTGAACGGCGGACTCGCCGCTACGTGGTCAACGTTAGCGCCGGGCAGGTGATGACCCTGGATTTGCCGACAGTGAGCGGGCCAGTTACTCTGGACGTGCGCTTCCCCAGTGGCGAAATGATTCCCGATGCATCCAGGGTGCTGTCCTGGCAGGGCCAGCTCACCGAAGGCGGCGACTACATGGTGGATGTCAGCGCTCCGCGCCCCTCGGACTACACCCTCAGAATTTCTGTGAACTAAGGTTATTCATTACAACACTTATTCATTACAAGACTATGGTTTTGCTCAATGCGCTACTGGTGGCTGGCACCGATACGGAAGTCGGCAAAACGGTTGTCACCAGCGCGCTGCTGGCTTACTGGCAGCGCACCTTGCCGCCGCAGTCGGTGGGACTTTTGAAGCCCGTGCAATCGGGAGTGGGCGATCGCGAACTCTACCAGCGTCTGTTTTTCCCAGAGTTGTCCCTGGATGTCATTGCTCCGCAGTACTTCCAGGCTCCCCTGGCCCCGCCCCTGGCCGCCGCGTTAGAAAACCGTGCCGTCGATTTGGCCAAAGTCTGGCAAACGCTTCAATCTCTAACGCAGCATCATGACCGGGTGCTGGTAGAAGGACTGGGAGGGCTAGGCTCTCCGGTGACAGAGGAACTTACGGTGGCTTCCCTAGCCGCGGCCTGGCGATTGCCGGTGCTGCTGGTGGTGCCGGTAAAGTTAGGGGCGATCGCCCAGGCCGTAGCCAACGTGGCCCTGGCCCGTCAAGAAAACCTGGCCCTGCGCGGCATCGTGCTCAACTGCAACCAACCCTGCGACGCCGAAGCCATTGACTGTTGGGCACCGGCCTCACTCATCACTAACCTGACCCAGGTGCCCGTGCTGGGCGTTATGCCCTACCTGCCCAACCCAGAAGACCCCGCTGCCCTGGCCGCTGCCGCCACCAAGCTGGATTTGGAGAGTCTTTTCCCTCTCGCCTAATCGGTAAATTCCCCACAGGATGCCTAATCGGTAAATTCCCCCGATAGACTGACAGCCGCCTGGCTCCTGCGTGGTGCCAATCTGGCTAAAAGCTGTTGCTGAGCCGCAGGCATTTGACCGTAGGTAAACCCAACCGGAATCTGCCCCTCCAGCTTTGCCCGTAGATCTGCAAAGGCGTAGGGGCTGCCGTAGACTGCCAGCCCCCTCAACTGCCCTGCCTTCAGCAGAGCCTCAATCCAGGCTGTGACCAAGGGCATCACCGCCGCCGAACCGCGAAAGGGGTTGCCGCGCAAAAATACCTGCACCAGCGTGGGCTGAAGGGCGCTGGGTAAAGGCCACTGCTGACAGCCGTGGTGGTCAATCAGCTTGAGGTGATAGTGATGCTGTTGGGGCCAGGTTAGGGCTGGGGCGGTGCGACCCAGGTAGGGCGCGTTGACGACATCGTCTACTATGACCAGGTTGTGGCCAGGGTTGGCCTCCGAACAGGGTGAGAGCTGGCCCGCGACGGTCACAGAGTCGGTCAGGATATCGCTCACCAACGGCTGGGTGTTGGGCTTGGCTAGGGCCTCTAACTGCACCGGCGGCGGCGGAATATGTTCCCAGGCATGGCAGGAGTCGGGGGGGAGGGCTAAGCGAGATGCTACCCGCTGCTTGGCCCGCCACAGCCGCTCAACGGAGTCCTGGATGCGCTCTGGGGCAATGCGCCCGGTTGTGACGGCTTCCACCACGGCGTTGATAGTGCCGTCTGGGTCAGTCGGCATCAGCAGGATATCGGCCCCGGCTTCTACTGCCAGCACCGCCGCTTCGTAGGGGCCGTAGGTGCGGGTGATGGCTCCCATGATTAACGCATCAGTCACAATCAGCCCCTCAAAGCCCATCTGCCGACGCAACAGGCCGGTCAAGGTCGGTTGGGATAGGGTAGCAGGGTAACGGGCATCCAGGGCGGGGATGTGCAGGTGGGCGGT
>CAYUBC010000681.1:0-1988 GCA_964442885.1 uncultured bacterium
TGCCGCACACTTTTTTCAGGCTGAAAGTCACCGTCATGCAATAGCCCAACACAGTACACCACCAGATGAAGCTGAGGGCTTTGGGCCTGTAGAGCCGCTACAGCTTCCAAGATGCTGTTCTCATCGGCCACATCCATTGGCAGCGGGGTGAGTTGGGCAGACTGCTGGGCTAAATTGAGCAGTTCCTCAGCCGTGCCGGGTTGGCGAAAGGTGCCGTAGATATGCTGAAACCGCGCATCATCGAGTAAGTGTTTAACAAACCCTAGACCAATGCCCTGGCTCGCGCCGACGATCAAAGCATTCGCCGATTGGAGAGAGGTTGCAAAGGTCATGGGCGACAGCCTGCACGATAGGTCAAGTCCTCACCATACAGCGTTTTTTTGCCGCGAGAGGTAAAAGCCATTGTCTGGAAATCACGGTGGTATGGCGATCCGTGTACCTCACTAACTTAAAAAAGCCTATACCTCGACTTTTTTTAAGCTAGGTTAGGAACCCGCAAGAAAATAAGGTACCCATTGCCATCTTTCCTACTGGTGCATTGCTGCGCGTTAGCGTAGCCTCGCCCCAGCGTTATGCGCCCTACAGTGCTCAACGCTTCGGGTAGTTTATTTAGACGCACGTCCCTTACTGATGCCCCTGAGCAGTCATCGCCTGAGTTAGCAGCATAGCGGACTGGCTCAGCAAGGCTTCCCCTGGTCGAGCGCGGAGAATGGCAATGGCCAGCTTAACAAAGTCAACATCAAAGTTGGCCTCAGGGCGAATGCCCTTGCTAGCGGCGTAGTAAGACACCAGCGGCGGCATATCAAGTTCCTCAGTTTCGCCGGTGACGATCCGGTTAGTTGTGGCTTGCCAGGATAGCACCTGCCCCCGCAGCGTAAACTGCAGCCAGCCAACCTCCTTGCCCTGTTGCTCAATCATGACATCAAAGTAAGGCTCCTTCCCCTGATACCAAACTCGCTGCGCTCCTGAACTATCGGCTTGGTTGGCCCAGGCTGGGTCAATTTGTCGTAACGATTCACCCAGTTGGGCAATGTCGTTAGCGGTTAGGTGGCAAATCCAGGTAGGCTGTGCGCTAGATTGACTAGGGTTAGAGTGGGTCACAAAGGTAACGACTAATAGCTAGTGGGTGTAGTTAAAACAGAGGGATTCAGGGTTAATTCTTAACCATCAATGCTGAGGCACCGTCAGGAGCACGCCCCCAGACTATCGGCACGATGGTATTAAACGTTACCCCTGCTGATTGTATGTGCAATCTCTAGCGACTCCGCTCCGGATGCCCGACCGACTTTGTCTAATTTGCACCATTGTGTAAGGATTTTTCTTCACCCACCCCGGTCAACCCTCAGTAGCCAGGTCAGGACTTAGCCGCTGCCGGAGAAACTCTGTAAACACTTTGACCTTAGCCGAGAGATGTCGGTTCACAGGGTACAGGGCATAAATACCAATTTCAGGCGGATGGTAAGCCGTTAGAATCGGCTGCAATTTGTTCTCCTGTAGATCGGTAGCGACAATGAAGGCAGGTAGCATCACAATCCCCAAACCGGCTAGGGCGGCTTGCCGCAGTACCTCACCGTTGTTGCAGCACAGTGGCCCCTGAACATTGACCAGGGAACTTTGCCCCTGGGCATCCATCAACACCCAGGTATTGCCCTGGGCCAGGTGGCCGTAGTGCAAACAGTCATGGTGTTTGAGGTCGGTGGGTAGGGTAGGTAGACCTCGCCGCTCCAGGTAAGCGGGGGCCGCACACAGCACCACAGGGCAGGCTGACAACCCATGCACAATTAAACTGGCCGAGGCAGGAGCCTGGGCAATGCGAACCGTGACATCGAACCCTTCATCGATAGGGTCAATGAAGCGATCGTTGAGGGTGAGTTCCACGTGCAAGTCGGGATACTGAGCCATAAAATCCACTAGCAGAGGAGCTAGGTGCAGGGTGCCAAAGGTCATCGGCGCGTTGATGCGGAGGTTGCCTCTGGGCTCTTCCTGCA
>CAYUBC010000682.1:0-1983 GCA_964442885.1 uncultured bacterium
CCCCTTCCGCAACGAGAAAAACTCCGGCTGGGAAGGAGCCTTTCGGATTCCGGCTATGGTGCGCTGGCCGGGGCACATTAAGCCCGGCACCGTGTCTAACGACATCATGGCTCACCTCGACTGGATGCCCACCTTCCTGGCCGCCGCCGGTGCCCCCGAGGTCAAGGATAAACTCTTGACTGGCTACAAAGCCGCTGGCCGGAACTTCAAAGTGCATCTCGATGGCTACAACTTCTTGCCCTACCTGACCGGACAAACCTCCCAAAGCCCCCGCCAGGAGTTCTATTACTTCTCCGACGATGGCGACCTACTGGCCATGCGCTACGACAACTGGAAACTCCACTTCAAGGTGCAAGATGCCCCCGGCACCCTGGATGTGTGGCAGCGGGAATTTCGCCCCCTGCGCGTTCCCCTGTTCATCAACCTGAGAACCGACCCCTACGAGCGGGCTCCAATAACCTCGAATACCTATTGGGATTGGGTGTTGGATCATGCCTTCCTGGCTTTGCCAGCTCAGGGTAAAGTGGCAGAGTTTCTCTCGACCTTTAAGCAATATCCGCCCCGGCAAAAGGCCGCCAGCTTTACGGTGGATCAGGTGTTAGAGCAACTGCAATCTATCCCCCACGGTAGCTCCTAGGGCAATTCAGGGAGCTAAAGTCCCCCTGGTGGCTGGGCAAAGGGCTTGCGCTTTGCCCAGCCAATTCCCTCAAAAAGCAACCGGGTAGATTGCCCCGACCCTTCCGGTCATCCCACGATACCGCTATGCCCGACTCTTCCCCAATTCCCAATCCCGGTCCTCAACTGCCACGGTTGGTAGTCGCCCTCCAATGGACGCGCTTCATGAGTGTGCTGGCCGTCCTATCCTCGCTGGTGGGGGCGTTGCTGATGTTTTGGATTGGCACCACCAATACCGTGAAAACTGTTCTACTGGTCATCCAGGCGGAAGAATCGGTAGTTGAAGGGAGCCGCGTTTCATCGAGCGAACTGGCCACCATTGAGCTACTGGAATGCCTGGACGACTTTCTGGTGGGGCTGGCGTTCCTTTACTTCGCCTACGGCACTTACTCGCTATTTATTCAGCTCAAACAACGGGACACTGACCCTGATGCCTGGCTACAGTTTGGTGGTATTAGCACCCTCAAAAAGACCCTACTTGAAGTGCTGGTGGTGCTGTTGGCCGTTGTCTTCGTTAAGGGACTGCTGGAGCGGCTCTCCTTTCGGGGGCTGGAGTGGACCTACCTGGTGATTCCCCTCTCGATTCTGGCCCTGGCCGCCAGCACCCGCTTGCTGCAATTTGAGGATGCCAGTGAGCCTAAGGCCAGTGAGCCCAAGCCAAAGGAGACTGATCCATGACCGCCACAGTCAACCCCGCTTCCTTTGAACAGCGTCTTGATAACGCCCCAATTACCCGCACCATGTGGCTGCTGTGGACATTGTCGGCAGGGTTAATTGCCCTGGATGGCTTTGACTTTTTTGTGATTGGGGTCGCCCTCCCCTTTCTCACGCAGGATTTTGACCTGAATGCCACCACGGTCGGGGCGGTGGCCACGGCGGCGGTGGTAGGATCCTTGGTTGGCTCTCTCACCCTGGGGCCCATTACCGACCGGGTGGGGCGCAAATTGATGCTGATTGTGGATGTGGCTCTGTTTGTGGTCGCCACGGCAGGCACGGCCCTGGCCTGGAATGCCGCCTCGCTGATGGCCTTTCGCTTTTTGGTGGGGGTGGCGATTGGGGCCGACTACCCAATTAGCGTCGCCTACATCACCGAGAATGTGCCCGCCCGCTACCGGGGCCGCCTGGTGATTGGGGCCTTTACCTTTCAGGCCATAGGGGCCATGCTGGGGGCGCTCACCGGGGTGGTGGTACTTCACCTCTTCCAGGTGCTCTACCCCGATCCAGAACCCCTGGCCGTGCAGTATGCCTGGCGCTGGATGCTGGGGGTGGGCGTGGGCCTGGCGGTGATCGTGGCGGCGGTGCGGCTGG